>JBBSQG010000183.1:0-6269 GCA_038258125.1 Solirubrobacterales bacterium | reverse complement strand
CGGCGCCCCCCCCACCCCCCCCCGCCGGCCCCCCCCCCCGCCCCCCCCCCCCCGTCCCTCCCCCCCCCCCCCCCGCGCGCCCCCCGCGGGCGGCGCCGCTTTTAACTGCGGGCCGCGGCCGCGCCCCCCCCGCCGTGCGCGGCCCGGCCAGCGCGTCCCGACCCGCCGTGCCTCGGAGCTCGAGACGCTGACGATCACGATCGACACGCGCGAGCGCTACCCCTACCGCTTCGCGGGGCGGGCGGTCGAGTGCGAGCGCCACGCACTGCGTGTCGGCGACTACGGCGTGCGGACCGGCGACGCGCTGCTCGCCGTCGTCGAGCGCAAGACGCTGGAGG
Source organism: Solirubrobacterales bacterium (assembly GCA_038258125.1). Taxonomy (GTDB): domain Bacteria; phylum Actinomycetota; class Thermoleophilia; order Solirubrobacterales; family Solirubrobacteraceae; genus CADCVQ01. Next base: position 5,931 of record JBBSQG010000183.1, on the reverse strand, counting down.
ACTTCACGGGGGCGCTCGTCGACGGCGGGCTGAACTACGCGCTGGCCGACCTTGCCACGGTGCCGTCAGCGGCGGTGGTCGTGGAGGAGCGCTACGGCGCGCTCTTGAAGAACGAGCACGTCCAGCCGGGCTGGCTGCTCGAGCTCGTCGCGCGGTTGCAGGTGCGCTATCCGAGCGTGCCGATCGTCTTCGCCGACTCGCGCAAGCTCGCCGAGGAGTGGACCTACCGCTTCCTGGCGGCGGCGTTCGTGCACCACGGCTCGCCCGACGCGCCGCCGGCCGGCGGGGCGCCCGATGGCTGATCCGGCGCGCGAGGCCGGAGTACTCGGATGGTGATCACACTGGTAGCACAATCCATGCTACGTTGTCGAAGGTGTCGCGCTCGATCCACGTCCGCCTCGACGATGCCGCCGACGCAGCGCTTGACCTCCTACGCGCCGGCGGCCTGACCGATTCCGAAGCCGTGCGCGTCGCCTTGCGTGAGGCCGGGCAGCGTCGGCGCACGCGATCGGCGCTCGCCGCCGAGGTCGACGCGCTGGCCACTGATCCGCAGGACGCTGCCGAGGCCAGGGACGTTCGCGAGCTCATGTCCGAGCTGGCGCCCGAGCCCGGCGACTGACGTCGTGGGCCGCGGTGAGATCTTCCGCCTGCCGGGGCCGCGGCACGCGCGTGGACACGAGCAGCACGGCGCCCGCTACGGCGTCGTCGTGCAGGCCGACGAGCTGCTCGGACTGAGCACCGTGCTCGTCGCCCCGACATCGACCCGCGCCCGCGCGGCGACGTTTCGGCCCACGATCGATATCGCCGGCACGGCGACGCGCGTCCTCGTCGAGCAGGCTTCGGTGCTCGACCCCCAGCGACTCGGAGCATCCGTCGGACGGCTTGGCACCGAAGAGCGGCGTGCGATCGATGCCGCACTGGCGCTCGTCTTCGGCCTGTAGTCGCACGGCGTACGGGGTGTGGCGCATGAGCCTCGCTCCGCGGGGATGATTCGCCGCACCCCCAACCGAGCCCGTCGAGCACGTCGTTGGCGACCTGTGCACGCACCAATCCTCTGGCATCACGACCTGACGACGAGCGCAGGAACGGGCCCGGGAGCGCGAGATCTCTTCCGAAGCGGCGCTGTGAGTCGGCGGCCAGTGCAGCGCTTGAACCCCGGCTGGTGTCCCGGTCGGAGTGCCACGCTCCATGCCTGCTGGAGTTGGAGCCCACAGCGCCATCACCAGCGAGCGCTGGCTCCGTCCCTGGGCAGGCAGTCCGCGTGGCGACCGCGACCTCCGCCGGGCCCTCGCGTTCACAGGACATGTCGCGTGAACGCAGGCCGGGCCGGGCGGCCGCGGCGGGCGCACCGGCGGCAGTTGCCGTGCTCGGTTGCGGTTCCTCCCCAGGCGGCCCCGCGCCGCAAAGGCGCCCGCCCGTGCCGCTAGGCGACGAGCGGCTGCTCGTATCCACCTACCGGTCATCGTCGAACTGGGTTGTGATGCTGTGCTCGGGGCGCGGTCACCGCGGCTTCGCCGCGGGTGTCAACGCGAGAGCCCGTCTGCGCAGTGACCAGCGCCGCGCCATACAACCGGCCGACATCGATCTGTCAGTTGATGGCGGCTTCGAGTCGTGCTGTGATCGATCGGGCGCAACGAGCGGACTTGCTGCGCGTGTCCCCGATGGCCGTTCGCAACTGGCGGGCGGTATCGATCTCTACGTCGGCGACCTGTCGGAGCGACAAGATCTCGCTCTTGCGCCCGCCCTCCTCGAAGAGTCCTCCGTCGGCGTAGTAGTACGTCCGAACGCGTGCATCTGGACGCTTACGCAGTTCGCGCAGCAGAACGTTCAGCTGGCGCCGTGATCGCTCCGAGCTGACGCGATTGGCCGGGTCCCCAGGGAAGCCGCAGATGTCGCCGATGAGTCCTCCCTGCTCCGTGGACAGCCCAGTGATCACGATCGGCGCTGCGTGGTCATCGTCGCCGCAGCCCACCAACGCGACGATGGCCAGCGCGGCTGCCAGGAGCGGGCGGTTCAACAGGTCTCGGTCCATGCGCCGCGGGCGTCCACGTGCGGAATATCGCGCATCCGAGCGGCTGGCTCTAGCGGTTGGCGATCGGCTCCCGCACCCGGACGTGTTGCCCTCGGATCCGGGTCCAGTACTCGTCGCGGACGTCCTCGTCGATCTCGACTGGCATCGGCTCCCCGTACAGGCGGTCGTCGCCGTCCCTGCGTGGCCCGGAGATCCAGAACTGCTCGCCGTTCTCGACGTCCTGAAAGTTGGATTTGAAGCCCGCGCCTTTGAGGCTCTGAAAGCTGCGGCCCGCGTAGTACAGCGTCCGGCCGGTCTTGGAGAACCGGACACGGCCGATCCGCGCAGGACCCGTGAGCCCGGCGCTCTTGTCCTCGATGTACATGATCGGGCTCTTCATGACGCAACCATCGGCGCTCACGCCGTCAAGCATGACCACGATTGCGCGGCTGTTGCTCGGCGGCCTACGCGACCCTGAGCCACGGCCGCTTCAGCACGCCGCGAGCGCGGCCGCGTAGAAGCGCAGGTAGCTGCCGAAGTGCGCCCGCCAGTAATCGCCCTCGTGGGCGCGCTTCCAATGGCGCATCGTGATCCCGAGCGCGCCCGCCAGCGCCTCGCCGCCGGCCCGGAACGGATTCTCGGTGCCGCCGTCGAGCCACAGCTTCGCGTCGCCCCAGGCACTCCGGCCCCGGGCACGCGCGATCGCGATGACGTCGTTACGGGCAAAGTCCTCGGCGTCGTCGAACGCCCCGGGCGCGGTCTCGCCCGAGTTGCGCCACAACGCGGGCGAGTGACCGCCGACGGCGCAGAACTCCCGCGGGCGCAGCCGCGCGATCGAGTAGGCGCCGAAACCGCCCATCGAGATCCCGCCGATCGCCACCCGCTGCGGGTCGGCATGCAGCCGCTTGACCGCCTGCGGGATGACCTCGTCGAGCACGTAGCGCCCCCAGTCGCCGCTGCTCCGCTTGTGGAAGTACGACGCCTCGCCGCCGCTCGGGAAGACGACGACCGGCGCCCGCGCGCCGAGCCGGTCCAGCGCAGCGAAGAGCTCACCGATGGCGTTGGACTCCTCGCCGTCCTTGCCGCGCCCGTGCAGGAAGACGAGCAGCGGCCGCCGCTGGCCCCCGGCGCCGCGGGGGATCGCGGCCACCTGCGGCAGCGTGCGATGCACGAAGCGCGAGCGCACGTCGTAGCGCAGGATCTCCGCGCCGTGTGCCGCCGGCGTGCCGGTCTCCACGTCGCCGGGCCAGAAGTGGGCGACCGCCGTGGCGATGATCGCCAGCAGGCCGATGACGACGACCGCCGCTCCCAGCCCGCGGCGCGCCCCGTACAGCCCTCCCCTGGACGGACGCTGACCCACCGCCACACCGTATCCTGCGCCCCGCATGCCCTCCACCCCGGTCAAGATCGCGGTCCTCGGCGGCGGCTACGGCGCCAAGGTGGCGCTGCCCGTCCTCGGCGGACTCGACGAGTTCGCGCCCGTCGCGGTCTGGTCGCGCACACCCGAGCGCGCCCGCGAGCTCGCCGCCGAGCACGAGCTCGAGCTCGGCACGAGCGACGTCGACGAGCTGCTCTCCCATCCCGGCCTGGAGGCCGTCCACGTCGCGACGCCGGTCGCCACGCACGCCGAGATCGCGATCGCCGCCGCGCGGCGCGGGCTGCACGTGATCGTCGACAAGCCACTGGCGATGGACCTCGCCGAGGCGCGCGCGGTCGCCGTCGCGATCGAGCTGGCGGGCGTCGTCGGCGCCGTCAACTACGGCCGCCGCTTCCAAGCCACGCGCGAGCGGCTGCTGGAGCGCGTCGCCGAGATCGCCGGCGCGCCGCGGATGGTGTCGGTCTCGCTCGTCTTCGACGACCACGCCGAGCCCGGCTCGCGCCCGTTCACCTGGGTGCAGGACGCCGCGCTCGGCGGCGGTCGGATGCAGGGCTACGGCGTCCACGACCTCGACCTGCTGCTCGCCGCCTTCGGCGAGGTCGACAGCGTCGCCGCCGCGACCGAGGTCGGCGTCGAGACACGGCGGGCGCCCGACGGCACACCACACCAGGTCACCGCCGAGGACGCCTACGTGATCCTGATCCGCTTCCGCGGCGGCGGTCTCGCGCACGTCAGCCTGACCGCCACCGCGCGCCACAAGCGCGGCGACGTGATCGAGGTCTACGGCGCGGACGGCACGGTCATCCTCGACGCAGACAAGTGCCTGCACTCGGCCCCGGCCGGCGAGCCGCTGCAGACCGAGGGTCCGCTGAAGGCCGACTCCAAGGCCGCCTACGCGCGGATCGCCCGCGGCTTCCACGCCGCGATCCGTGCCGGCACCGCACCCGAGCCATCGCTCGCCGACGGCCTGCGCGTGCAGGCGCTCTTGGACGCCGTCCGGCGCGCCGACGCCGAGCGCCGCTGGGTCGAGCCTGAGCCCATCTGAGATGCCCGCGCACACCGTCACGCTCATCCGCCACGGCCAGACCGCGAGCTCCGCACGATTGGCCTACTCCGGGCGCTCGGACATCGCGCTGACGACGTTCGGCCGCCAGCAGGCGCAGCGCGCCGCCGAAGCGCTCGCGGGCACCGGCGTCGACGCCATCATCTGCAGCCCGCTGATCCGCGCCCGCGACACCGCGCAGGCGATCGCCGCCGCGACCGGCGCCCCGCTGACCGTCGACGAGCGCTTCCTCGAGGTCGACTACGGCCCCTTCGAGGGGCTCGACCGGTCCGCCGCGAGCGAGCAGCTCGGCGCGCCGTTCGCCGCCTGGCGGGCCGATCCGTTCGGCGCGCCCGTGCCCGGCATGGAGCCCCTGGCCGAAGCGCTGGCACGCGCCCGCGCGGGCACCGCCGCCGTGCTGGAGGCCCACGAGCAGCCGGTCATCGTCGGCCATCAGGGAATCCTGCGGATCGTGCTCGTCGCGCTCGGCGAGCTTGCGCCCGGCGACTACTTCGCGACGCGGCTGCGCGAGGCCGAGCCGATCGTCGTGCGCGCGCCGTCGATCGCCGCACACTGAGCATCGATCCACTGTGCGACTCCGCACACGCATGCGCCCAGCACTTGACGCCGGTCGGGCCGACCGGTGTGCTTGAGCGGTGAAGCTCGAGTTCAAGAACCTGGGGCCGTGGATCTTCGGCACCGAGCAGCTCAAGCGCTTCACGCAGGACTCGCCGGTCATGCCCGACGTCTGGCTGGCTTACGGCCGCGCCCCGGCGGCGACGCTCGACCTCCTGCTCGAGCCGCACGCGGCGTCGTCAACCGCCGAGCTCGCCAAGGCGGTCCTCGACGCCGACCACAGCCCCAAGGATCCGCAGCCGATCCGGCTCGCCTACAACCAGTCGCATGTCGCCGTAAAGCTGAGCTTCACGCAGATGCTGCGCAGCGTCCTGCCGCTCTCGCAGTGGTGGCAGCAGCATCTCTGGCCCCCCAACGCCGACGCGATCGGCGAGGTGCTCGGCAAGCGCCGCGAGGAGATCATCGCGGGCCTGCAGGAGCCGATGCGCGAGCAGGGCCGCAAGCCGACCGCCGCCGGCGAGCTGCCGGGCACGCTGATCTGGCTCGTCGGCGTCGTGGGCCGCATCATGTGGGAGGCCGCCCATCCCGACGACGATCAGCCCGAGGAGGAGCCGCCGCTGGGCCTGACCTACGACGTGCTCGTCGATCTCGCGGCCGAGGCGCTCGCCGACCTGCGGCGCTCACCGCCGCCCGGCCGGCCGCTGCTGTGGTCGATCAACCACAACCGCCCCGCCCGCCCGGCCCTGCATCGCTCGCGCAACACGATCAAGGCCGACGCCGCGACGCTGCTGTTCGACCTGCACTGCGACGACATCTGCTGGGCGGTGATCGATTCGGGCATCGACGCCACGCACCCCGCGTTCACCGTGCGCGGGCCGGACGGCGCGGCCACCGGCCGGCACCGCGTCCGCGCCACCTATGACT
>JBBSQG010000182.1:0-6364 GCA_038258125.1 Solirubrobacterales bacterium | reverse complement strand
CGCGGCGGCACCCGACCGGCCCGCCGCCGCCGCCCGCGGGGTGGCCCAGCAGCCGAGCACCGCCCGCGCCGGCCGGCGCGCCGGCACGCAGGCGCAGCGCCGGCGGGCGCCCGGCGCGCTCGCGTTCGGCACGCTGCGCGACGGTCAGGTCGCGGCAGGTGCCGGGCTAGGGGCCGCCGGGCAGCGCGCCGTGCGGCGCCGACGCGGCCTGGCGGATCTCCGCGCGCGTGCAGAAGCAGGGGTACAGGACGCCGTCGGCGTCCAGGCGGTCGATCGCCTCCCGGTAGGCGTCGAGGCGCTCGGACTGGCGCACGACCGGCCCGTCCCAATCCAGGCCGAGCGCGCTGAGGTCGGCGAGCTGCTGCTCGGCGATGCCCGGCCGCACGCGGCCGGCGTCGAGGTCGTCGATCCGCATGAGGAAGGGTGACCCCTGGGAGCGCGCGAACAGCCACGCCAGCAGCGCGGTGCGCAGGTTGCCGAGATGCAGCGTCCCGGTGGGGGAGGGCGCGTAGCGGCCGGTATGCGTCACGGTTGGCATAACGCTAGACGTTCATGACGCGTGGCGTTATGGTAGGGGTGTGTTGCGGTCGTTCGCAGACAAGGACACAGAGCGTGTCTGGCGACGAGAACGGCTGCGCAGGCTTGATGAGAGCACGCAACGGATGGCGTTGCGCAAGCTTCTCATCCTTGACGCGGCCGATGACCTACTCGACCTTCGCGTGCCGCCGGGGAACCGGCTCGAGAAGTTGCGAGGTGATCGCGCGGACACGTACAGCATTCGCATCAACCGGCAATGGCGGGTCTGCTTCAGATGGACCGCTGCCGGACCTGAGGACGTCGAGATCGTCGATCACCACTGAGGAGGACCCGTGAACGCCACCCAGATCATGTCTCCCATCCATCCCGGCGAGATCCTCCTGCACGAATACCTGCAGCCGCTCGGCGTCACCCAGCACCATCTGGCCGTGGCGATCGGTGTCCCTCCACGCCGCATCAACGAGATCGTGCACGGGAAGCGACGCATCAGCGCGGACACGGCGCTGCGACTCGCGCGCTACTTCGCGACGAGCGAGCGATTCTGGCTCAATCTTCAGAGTCGCCACGACCTCGAGATCGAACGCGACCGGCTCGCGCCGACGCTCGCGTCGATCCAGCCGCGGGTGCCGGCATGAGGGACGGATTCGCGACCGTGACACTCGCTCCTGACACCCGTCTGGTGAGCTCTACGCCCGTGTGGCGAACAGGTGCAGCAGCGCCACGCCGCTCCAGGGTTTGCTGATCGCGCCATGTGACGGTTAGGCTTGACGTCATGGCAACGCTCGTTCTCGGCACGCCTCCACCGGAACTCGAGGCGCTGCTCGAGCGCCGTCGCCAGGCCGGCGTGGACCGCCTCGACGAGGTCTGGCAGGGTGTCCGTCACATGGTTCCAGGCCCCAGCTTCGAGCACGCGCGCATCTCGCAGCAGCTCGCTGTGCTGCTCGATGCTCCGGCGCGCGATGCCGGACTGCTGGCCGCGATGAGCGAGTTCAACCTCGGCACCTCCGAGCACGACTTCCGCGTGCCCGACGGAGGCCTGCTGCGCCCCGGCGCAGCCGGGGTGTGGCTCGCGACCGCAGCCGTCATCGTCGAGATCCTCTCCCCGGAGGACGAGAGCTGGCAGAAGCTCCCGTTCTACGCCGCGCACGATGTCGACGAGGTTCTGCTCGTCGACCCCACCGAGCGAACGGTCACCTGGCTGGCGCTGCGCGACGGCGAGTACCGGCCGATCCAGCGAAGCCGCCTGATCGAGCTCGGGCCCGCCGAGCTCGCCGACCGGCTCGACTGGCCGTAGCCCGCCGGGCCACCGACGGTCCACCGTCCGCGGATCCGGGTCGAGATGTGGCCCACATGCGTTATGGTGCGTCACATGTCGAAGATGATCCAGATCCGAGACGTGCCCGACGACGTGCACCGCACGCTGAAGATCCGCGCCGCCGCGGCGGGCATGTCGCTGTCTGACTACGTGAAGCGGGACCTGGAGGCCGCGTCGGCGCAACCCACGCTCGAGGAGATCGATGCTCGCGTGTCGGCGCGAGGGCGGTCGAAGGTACGCGCGGCGACGGTGATCTCGGCGCTGCGAGAGGTCCGGGACGCCTGACCTTGCCGGTCCTCGACGCCTCCGTGGTCGTCGCGTATCTCACCGGTGGGGAGTACGCAGATGAGGCGCGCGCCGCGCTGCTCGATGACCCGCTCCGCAATTGGACTCCGCACCTCGTCGACGCCGAGGTCGGGCACGCGCTGCGGCGACTCGTCAGTGCTGATGAATTGCGGCCAGGCGATGCTCGCGAAGCGCTCGCCGACCTCGCCGACCTGCCCCTGCGGCGCGCAGGGCACCGAGGCCTGCTGCGCCGGGCATGGGAGCTGCGCGCGAACGTGACGTTCTACGACGCCTTGTACGTCGCGCTGGCCGAACGCCTCGATGTTCCCCTCATCACGCTCGATGCTCGCCTCTCGGCCGCCCCCGGCGTGCGCGCCGCCATCCGCCTGCTCGGCTGACGCCGCCGCTCCTTCATCCGATGCGTCAGCAGCCGGTCACGACCTACCGCGGCGCGCTCATAACGAGTTGCAGCGCCTATAACGAGTTGCAGCGTCTATAACGACTCTGTCTATAACCTGGTATAAGCACGTAGATATGGTCCGGCCCGTACCGGTCGGGGGACGTCGCCCGCAAGCTCGGTCGCAAGACGTCGGAGGTGTCGATCATCCGGCAGCGGCTGCTCGACAAGGGACTCGTGTACGCGACCGAGGACTACGGCTACGTCGACTTCACGGTGCCGCGGTACGGCGAGTTCATGGCGCGTTACATGCCCTACGCGGCTTCGCGGTCGAACCACCCGATCTCGTAAAGGACGGTGGATGCGCTGCAGCCGATGAGCATCGTCAAGCCGTCGTCGAGCTCGAAGAAGGAATCCTGGAATCCTGTCCGACCCCGCGACGACGCCTACCGCCCACTCGCCGCTCCGTGAAGCGGTCGCTGGTACGCACCGGCTCGCAGTGGCTTTCTGTCAGCCGGCGCGGAGGTACTGGCCGATGGCGCGTCGAATGGCCTCCGACACGCTGATCTGCCGCTCGGCGGCGCGCAGAAGCAGATCCCGCTTGAGTTCTGGACCCAGGCGCACGGACTCGACCGATGCTGGTCCGGACTCCATCGTCGGGCGCCCACCCCTGCGTCGGATCTGCTCAACGTCGTATCCGCGTTCGGCCTGATCGGCCATGGCTTCGACGATCTCGTCGGTTATCGCGGTACCGTCGGCTTTGGTGCCGTGCGTCTCCGGCATCGTCATCGCCGACTTGCCAGCAGCGCCCGGTACCTCATTCTCATCGCCATCGCATGGATCACCGCTGGACCCTTTCGCAATGCGTGCTGGACATCGTCGTCATGAACTCCGTGGCGGAACGCCGATTCCAGAACCTCCACGGGCATGAGTCGTACTACAGAACCAGATGTGGGTGCGCTGGAGATCATCGAAGCGTGCAGTGGGACGGGGATCGCGGCCTGCCGCGTGAGGACGGCGACGGACATCGGCGGCTCGTAGCACCAGACCTCGCCGCGGTCGGCCCGCACGTTGCTAGCGTCACGCGGCCGATGGCCGATTCCGACGACGCCCAGCCCGCCGCGCCGATGCCGTGCGCGCCCTGCCGCGGCACGGGCCAGGTCATCTCGAACCTCGGCGGTTCGCCGTCGCAGGTCGCGTGCCCGTGGTGTGAGGGCACCGGGATGCAGATCCGGGGCCACGACGCTCAGGCCGCGCGGCGCGCCTCCGCCGCGTAGCGGCGCCGCCCGCAGCATGAAGTGGTCGGCGTGGATCGCGGTGAAGGCAGCGAGCGCGGCTTCGCGGTCGACGGCGAGCTGATCAGGCCTCCTGCCTGGGGCGATATCGCTGGCGCGCAGCTTCTCCAGAGGTGCCGATCAGCGACCCGATGGTGCGCCAGGAGTAGCCGTGCTTCCGTGCCTTCTCGACGGCCTGCATAACGGATCTCTCTGCCTCCGAACGTGACACGGCAGCCTGTCGGAGGGCGACGAAGACCTCGGGGTCTCGTTGGTCCGCAGGGTCTGGTTCGTAGTCCTCGAAGCGCTTGGCGAGATCATCGCCGTGGTGGAGGATGTCCTGGACTGTGCGCGGCATCATGGTCACCTGAGGAACTTGTCGCGGGCTCGCATGGCATGAACGACGACCGGGACGGTTGTTCCCTCGACCACCCCGATCTCGTAAAGGACGGTGGATGCGCTGCAGCCGATGAGCATTGTCAAGCCGTCGTCGAGCTCGAAGACGCGAATTGGGTTGGCGTAGGCATGCAAGATGTCCTCGTCGCTCACTCGATGCTTCCGGGCACTGGGAGCGATTACCGGCTCAGCACCCACGGCTCCAAGTTAGCTTGCGATCGATACGTTTGCAAGCATGACCATCCTCTCCAACCTCGGCGGATCGCCCGCGCAGGTCGCGTGCCCCTGGTGTGAGGGCACGGGGATGCAGATCCCGGGCCACGACGCCCAGGCCGCGCGCCGCGCCGCAGACTGAGCCCGGCAGGCTGGCTGGCCGCCGGCCGTCCTCTCGTCCGTATGTCCAGAAGCGCGTACAACGCTCTTCAGGAATCCCCGCGCAGACCGATGAGCGTGGTGTGCATCAGCCCCAGTCCCGGCGCTAAGGGACAACCGCTCGTGAGGGCGGGAGACGGATCTTCCGTCACTCAGAGCGAAGCGCCGGAGCCAGGACCTGCACAGTCATGTACATCCGGATCCTGGAGGGATCTCACCATGCTGCAGAACCTGCGCAACCGCGCTTCGGACGAGTCAGGCTTCACGCTCATCGAGCTGCTCGTCGTAATCCTGATCATCGGCATCCTCGCCGCGATCGCCCTGCCGACGTTCCTCGGCCAGAAGGACAAGGCCAAGGACGCCTCGGCCAAGAGCGACGTCCGCAACGCCGTTTCGCAGATGGAGTCCTGCTACACGAACACGCCGGACGTCGCCTGCCCGGACGCCGAGACGCTGGCTTCGTTCCAGACCGGCGTTGCGGTGGCAGCCGCGCCCGCGCCCACGTCCTCCGCTTACGTGATCACTCAGACGTCGGACAGCAACACGGTGTTCACGATCACGAAGAACGGCACGACCTACACCCGCACCTGCAGCGCCCCCGGCACGGGCGGCTGCACCGCGGCCGACGGCGACGGGAACCAGTGGTAGCCCGTACGCACCGGAACTGAACGCAAGGGCGGGCCCTCGGGCCCGCCCTTCGTCGTGTACGCCCTGCATGGGCACCAGCTTGGGGGTGTGAGTCCCCAGTGAAGGTGATGATCCCGACACGAGCCAAGGGCAACTGCGTCGACGTGAGACGGGGGTGGGAAGCAACCCGGAGGCGTCATCCGTGGCCCGAGGAACACGACTCGCATGAGCGGCGAAGCGGTCTGGAAGAGCTGCCGCGGGACCGGATCGCTGGGAAGGGCCGAACGCGAAGCCGAGCGTCAGGACGCCTGCGGCGGCGGTAGGTTGCTCGCGGAAGCCCGGTCGGCTTGGACCCCGGGCGCGAACTTGATCGGGAGCATCTACGACAGCGCGTCGAGGTCGACGTCGACACGGCGCGCCATCTCGTCGAAGTCGACGAGCTGCTCTTCGGTGATGTCGCGCTTGCGCTCTGCGAGCACGGTCGCCAGCGCGATGTCGTCCTCACGCTCCGCAGCCTCGACAGCAAGCCGCTCGGCGGCCGCGCCTGCGGCCTGCTGCAACCTGCCCGCTGCGGCGGCGAGATCGGCGAGCGCCGTGGGCGCGCCGGGGCGCCGTTTGATGTCCGCGACATTCGTCCAGCGGCGTTGGCCGCGGCGATCGAACAGGCGTCCAGCTCGACGTCACGGCGTGCCAGAGTCGGCGCACGCGTGCCGAACAACCGGCGTATGGACGAACGCGGATTCACTCTGCTCGAACTGCTGGTCGTGATCCTGATCATCGGGATCCTCGCGGCGATCGCGCTGCCGACCTTCCTCGGCCAGCGCGACAAGGCCAGCGACGCGACCGTGAAGGCCGACGTACGCAACGCGGTGAGCCAGATGGAGTCCTGCTTCGTGGAGCACGACGAGTACAGCGGCTGCCCCAGCGCCGACGAGGCGCTCCCCCAGAACGTCACGCCCACCCTCCTCGACGCCGGCGCGCGCTATCGCGTGCAGAAGGGCTCCGACACCGGCACGACCTTCACCATCACGCGCCTCCAGAACGGCTACGAGCGCAGTTGCACGCAGCCCGGCGTCGGCGGCTGCAACACCATCGGACGCTGGTAGCGGACACCCACCGGCACGCCGTTCGTTCAATCCTCCGGCGTGGGCGGGTCCCAGG
>JBBSQG010000181.1:0-6386 GCA_038258125.1 Solirubrobacterales bacterium | reverse complement strand
GGCAGCGCGATCGCGTCATACCAGTCACCACCGACGACGGTGCCGTTCTCGCCCGGCTCGTAGCGCGCGCCGAGCCCGACACCGGCGACCTCGGGCAGGCGCTTGGGCAGCAGCGAGCGCTGCAACTCCTGCGCGATGCGGCGCTCGCGCTCATACAGGCGCGTGCGCGCGATCGCCAGCCCGGCGCGATCGGCGGCCAGTCGCAGCAGGCCGACCGTCTCGGGGTCGAAGTCGCGCCGCGTGAGCGTGCCGACCTGGATCGACCCGACGACGGTGTCGCCGTCAAACAGCGCCACGGCAAGCAGCGAGCTGATCGCCGGGCCGAGCGAGGGAGTCTCGATCTGCGCCCCACCGACATCGGTGACGGTCAGCGGTCCGCGCTCGCGCGCCAGGCGGTCGGCGACGCCGTCAACGGCGGTCTGCGCCGCGCGCTGCACGCTCGTCTCGACGCCGCGCGCCGCGCGCGCGACGATCGGGCGCGCCTCGTCGGTCAGCACGGCGGCGGCGCGGTCGACGTCGAGCGCCTCCAGGATGCGGTCCAGCAGCTCGCCCAGCAGCTCCTCCAGGCCCTCGGCGCCGAGCGCGGCGGCGGCGATCGACTGCATGATCTGCAGGCGCTCGGCGGCGGCCTCGGCGTGCGCCCGCGCGGACTGCGCGCGGATCAGCTGCTCGCGGTCGCGCTGCGCACGGCGGCGCTCGCGCAGATCCTGAAGCTGCAGGATCAGGTCCGGCCGGCCCCCGTTCGTTGTTCGTGCCAGCGAGGCGGAGACGAGCACCGGAATCGTCGTGCCGCGCGGCCCGGTCAGCCGCCGTTCGACCTCGTAGTGGCGGATGTCGCCGTTCATCAGCTGCTCGCGGCGCGTCGCGTCGATGCCGGCGTCGGCGCGCGGGCCGAGCTCGTCGAGCGTGTGCCCGATGATCTCCGCCGCGGCGCGCCCGACGGTCTCCTCCAGCGCGTGGTTGACATGGCGGATGCGCCCGTCGGCGTCCGCGCGGGCCATTCCGATCGGAGCGTCCTCGAACGTCACCCGCAATTGCTCCTCGCTTTCGGCCAGCGCGCGCCCGCGCTCGTACAGCGCTGCGAAGACCTCGACCTTGGAGCGCAGCACGTGCGGGTCGATGGGCTTGAAGAGGTAGTCCACGGCGCCCGAGCCGTAGCCGCGGAAGACGTGCTCGGCGGTCGTGCTGATCGCCGTGACGAAGATGATCGGCACGTCGCGGGTGCGCTCGCGGGTGCGGATCAGCTCCGCGGTCTGGAAGCCGTCGATGCCGGGCATCTGGACGTCGAGCAGGATCGCGGCGAACTCGTCGCGCAGCAGCGCCTTGAGCGCCTCGTCACCCGACCGGGCGCGGACGAGCCGCAAGCCGGTCGGCTCGAGGATCGCCTCGAGCGCGAACAGGTTCTCCTCGTGGTCGTCGACGAGCAGGATCGCGGTGGTGGCGCTGACCGGTCTCATCGCGCCGGCTCCGCGGGTTCGCCGGCCAGCGCGACGAGCGCCGCCCCGATGCGCCCGAGCGGCAGGACGCGAGCCTCGGGCGTCGCCCACAGCGCGGCGTCGGGCATCTCGCGCCGCTCGGCCGTGTTGGGGTCCTGCACGATCGCGCTGCCGCCACGCGCGGCGATCTTCGCCAGCCCGCGGGCACCGTCGGCGTTGGCTCCGGTCAGGATGACGCCGGCCGCGCGCTCGCCGTAGGCATCGGCGGCCGAGCCGAGCAGGACGTCGATCGATGGCCGGCTGTAGTGCAGCGGCTCGTCGACCGAAAGCGACACCGAGCCCGGCTCGACGAGCAGGTGGTAGTCGGCGGGGGCGACCACGACGCGGCCCGGGGCGAGCGCCTGCTTGTCCTCGGCCTCGCAGACGTCCAGCTCGCAACGCCCGTCGAGCAGGTGTTCCAGCACCCCGTCGCGGCCGTCGTTCGGGCGATGCTGGGCGATCACGACGGCGGGCCGGAAGTCGGCCGGCAGCGCCGCGAGCACGGCCTCGATCGCCTGCAGGCCGCCCCACGAGGCGCCGAGGGCGACGAGCTCGAGCGTCATGCCCGCCTCCGGTAGATCTTCTCGTCCTCGACGAGCGGCTCGTACTCGCCCGCGTGGTCGGAGTGGCGGATGGACTCCTTGCGCCCGAGCGCGAGGATCCCGCGCCGCGCGATGCTCGCACCGAACAGGCCGAGCACCTTCTCCTGCAGGTCGGCGCCGAAGTAGATGAGCACGTTGCGGCACACGATCAGCTGAAACTCGTTGAAGGAGCCATCCGTCACCAGATTGTGCTGGGCGAAGACGGTCTTCGCCGCCAGCATCGGATCGAAGCGCGCCACGTCGCCGTCGGCGCTGTAGTAGCCGGAGAACGACTCGCGTCCCCCGGCGCGCAGGTAGTTCGCGGTGTAGAGCCGCATCCGCTCCAGCGCGAAGGCGCCCGATCGCGCGCGCTCCAGCGCCGCATCGTCGATGTCGGTGGCGTAGATCCGCGCTCGCGCGAGCAGGCCCTCCTCGTGCAGGGCGATCGCCAACGAGTAGATCTCCTCGCCCGTCGAGCAGCCGGCGTTCCAGATGCGGATGAACGGATGGGTCCGCAGCAGCGGGAACACCTGGTCTCGGAGCGCCAGATGAAAGCTGGGGTCGCGGAACATCTCGGTGACGTTGATCGAGAGGTCACGCAGCAGCCGGTCCATGCACGAGGGGTCATGCAGGATGCGCTCCTGCAGGCCCGAGATCGTCTGCAGTCCCTCGCCGTGGACGCGGTGCCACAGACGGCGCCGCAGCGATGCGAGCGCGTAGCCGCGGAAGTCGTAGCCGTAGGCGCGCTGGATGGCCTCCAGCAGCAGATCGATCTCGAGGCGCTCGCGCGCCTCCTGATCGTCGCTGGTCACCCGTACAGCCATACTCGCATGAGCGAGATGAGCTGTTCGATGTCGACCGGCTTGGTGATGTAGTCCGAGGCTCCCGAGGCGATCGACTTCTCGCGGTCGCCCATCATCGCCTTCGCGGTCAGCGAGATGATCGGCAGCTCGCCGAAGCGCGCGTCGGCGCGCAGCGCTCGGGTCGTCGCGTGCCCGTCGAGCTCGGGCATCATCACGTCCATCAGGACGAGGTCGACCTCGGGATCGTCGTCGAGCGTCTGGATCGCGTCGCGCCCGTTCTCGGCGAAGCGCACGAGCATGCCGCGTCCCTCGAGCGCGCTCGTCAGCGCGAAGACGTTGCGCACGTCGTCGTCGACGATCAGGACACGCTTGTCGGTGAGGATGTCGTCGGCGCTGTGCAGCGCCTCGAGCACGCGGCGGCTGTCGTCGGACAGCGCCGCCTCCGGACGGTGCAGGAACAGGGCCGTCTCGTCGAGCAGCCGCTCGGGTGAGGCTGCGTCCTTGACGATGATCGAGTCCGCGTAGCGGCGCAGGCGTGTCTCCTCGCGCCGCGTGAGCTCCTTGCCGGTGTGGACGATCACCGGCACCTCGCGGTGGCGCTCGTCTTCCTTTATGCGGTCCAGCAGCGTGAAGCCGGTCGTCCTGGGCAGCTTGAGGTCGAGCACGATGCAGTCAAAGCGCGTCTCCTCCATCGCCTGCAGCGCCGCTTCGCTGGAGGCGACCGCGGTCACCGCGACGTCGTCGCCGGTGCCGATCAGCTCCACGATGCTGTTGCGCTGCATCTCGTCGTCCTCGACGACGAGCAGGCGGCGCACGTCGCGCTGGATGAACGTCGCGGCGTCGGCGAACATCCGCGCCAGCGCGTCGGACTCGACGGGCCGCTCGAGGAAGCCGGCCGCGCCGGCGCGGAGCGCGGCGAGCCGCTGGGCGGCGGCGCTGACGGCGTAGACCGGGATGTGGCGCGTACGCGGGTGATGCTTGAGCTGGTCGAGGATGCCCGCACCGCCGGTGACGGGGACGGCGAGCACCACGAGGTCGGGCCCGAGCTCCTGGGCGAGCGTGACGCCGGCGTTGCCGCGCGGCGCGATGACGGCGCGGAAGCCGTGCTCGCGCGCCTGTACGAGCGCGCGCACCGAGGCGTCGGCGTCGTCCTCCACGATCAGCGCAACCCGATCGCCGGGTGCGATCCGGCCGCGGTCGTCGTCGGGCGCGATCTCCCCATGGGCGTCGGCGGACTCGGCGGGAGCGAGCGCACGCGCCGGCTCCGGGTCGGCTCGGGGCGCGTCCCCGTCGAGCGGCTCGGGCGCGGGCGGTGCGCCGGGCAGCGCCGCCGGTTCGCCGACGACGGGCAGCAGCAGCTCGAACGTGCTGCCCTCACCCTGCACGCTCTGCACGCGGATCTCGCCGCCGAGCGCGCGCGCGATCTCGCGGCTGATCGACAACCCCAGCCCGGTGCCGCCAAAGCGCCGGCTCGTCGTCCCGTCCGCCTGCTGGAAGGCCTCGAAGATGAGCCGCAGCTTGTCCTCGGCGATGCCGATGCCGGTATCGCGCACAGTTGCGCTGAGCGCGTACGGCGTGCCGGCCGGCGCCGCGTCGAGCACGAGCTCGACGCGCCCGGACTCGGTGAACTTGAACGCGTTGGCGAGCAGGTTGCGCAGCACCTGCTGAAGGCGCTGGTCGTCGGTGAAGATCGCCGCCGGCGCAGCGTCGGTCGTGCGGACCTCGAACTGCAGCCCCTTCTGCTCGGCGACCGAGGCGAACGCGCGCTCGACGTACTCGCGCACGCCGGCGAGCGACGTCGTGCCCGGGCTGATCTCCATCTTCCCGGCCTCGATCTTCGTCAGGTCGAGGATGTCGGAGATCAGCGACAGCAGGTCGGCGCCGGCGGTATGGATCGTCGAGGCGAACCGGACCTGCTTGTCGGACAGGTTCTGCTCGGGGTTCTCGGCGAGCAGCTTGGAGAGGATCAGCAGCGAGTTCAGCGGCGTACGCAGCTCGTGGCTCATGTTCGCCAGGAACTCCGACTTGTACTTCGAGCTGACGGCGAGCTGGGCGGCCTTTTCCTCCAGGTCGACCCGCGCGCGCTCGATCTCGGCATTCTGGATCTCGATGTCGCGGTTCTGGCGGCTGAGCAGCTCGGCCTTCTCCTGCAGCTCCTCGTTGGTCTGCTGCAGCTCCTCCTGCTGGGTCTGCAGCAGCTCCTCGGAGGCGCGCAGCGACTGCGTCTGCTGCTCGAGCTCGGCGTTGGAGCGCTTGAGCTCGTCCTGCTGGCTCTGCAGCTCCTCGGATTGGGACTGCAGCTCCTCGGCCAGCGACTGGGACTGCTCGAGCAGCTCCTCGGTGCGGCGGTTGGCGATGATCGCGTTCAGGACGACGCCGAGCGTCTCCCCGAGCTGCTCGAGGAACGCCGTGTTGACGTCGGAGAACGCGCGCAGCGAGGCGAGCTCGACGACGGCCAGCACCTGCTCCTCGAAGAGGATGGGCATCACGACGATGTTCACCGGCAGTGCGTCGCCAAGGCCGGAGGTGACCTTGATGTAGTCCGGCGGCGCGTCGGAGATGAGGATGCTCTTGCCCTCCAGCGCCGCCTGGCCGACGAGCCCCTCGCCGACCTTGAAGCGGTTGGAGACCGACTTGCGCTGCCGGTAGCCGTAGCTGGCGATGAGCCGCAGCTCGGGCTTCTCGCCGCCTGTGCTCTGCGCGCCGTCGGGCGAGCGGGCATCGCCGGGCTGGGCGAGGAAGAACGCGCCGTGCTGGGCGCTGACGAGCGGCGAGATCTCCGACATGATCAGCCGCGAGACGGTGGCGAGGTCGCGCTGGCCCTGCATGAGGCCCGAGATCCGCGCGAGGTTCGTGTTCAGCCAGTCCTGCTCGGCGTTCTTCTGCGTCGTCTCGCGCAGGTTGGCGATCATCTGGTTGATCGTGTCCGACAGCTCGGCGACCTCACCCATCGCCTCGACGGAGATCTGGCGCGTGAGGTCGCCCTGCGTCACGGCGGTGGAGACGTCGGCGATCGCGCGCACCTGCGTCGTGAGGTTGCCGGCCAGATGGTTGACGTTCTGCGTCAGGTCGCGCCACGTGCCGCTGACGCCCTCGACCTCGGCCTGGCCGCCGAGCACGCCCTCGGTGCCGACCTCGCGCGCGACGCGCGTCACCTCGGCGGCGAACGAGTTGAGCTGGTCGACCATCGTGTTGATCGTGTCCTTCAGCTCGGCGATCTCGCCCCGCGCGTCGACGGTGATCTTCTTGGACAGGTCGCCGTTGGCGACGGCCGTCGTCACCTGCGCGATGTTGCGGACCTGATCGGTGAGGTTGTCGGCGAGCTGGTTGACGTTCTCGGTCAGGTCGCGCCACGTGCCGCTGACGCCCTCGACCGTCGCCTGGCCGCCGAGCTTGCCTTCCGTGCCGACTTCGCGGGCGACGCGCGTCACCTCGGCCGCGAACGAGCCGAGCTGGTCGACCATCGTGTTGATCGTGTCCTTCAGCTCGGCGATCTCGCCCTGCGCATCGACGTCGATCTTCTGGCT
>JBBSQG010000180.1:0-6393 GCA_038258125.1 Solirubrobacterales bacterium | reverse complement strand
TACGCCGCCGGCGACGTCGCCGGCGGGCCGCGATTCACCCACGCCGCCGGCTACGAGGCGACGCGCGCGGTGCGCAACATGTTCTTTCCGGGATCGAGCCGCGGCGCGTACCTGGTGCCGTGGTGCACGTTCACCGACCCCGAGCTCGCGCACGCGGGTCTGACGGAGTCCGAGGCATGCGCGCAGCACGGCGCGAGCGCGGTGCGCGTCTGGCGCCAGGACCTCGCGCACTCCGACCGGGCCCGCGCAGAGGGCAGCGCCGACGGCGAGCTGCGGATCGTCACCGCCAAGGGCCGGATCGTCGGCGCTCACGTCCTCGCGCCCAACGCGGGCGAGCTGATCGGCGAGCTCGCGCTGGCGATCGAGCGCAAGCTCAAGCTCGCCGACCTGGCCAGCGTGGTGCACGTCTATCCGACGATCGCGCTGGCGATCCAGCAGCTGGCCGGCGAGGCGTCCGTCGCCGCGGCGCAGCGCTATCGCTGGCTCGTGCGCTCGCGAGCGTAGGGCAGGCCAGCTACAGGCCCGGCGGGTGGCGGGCGACGAAGCCGCCGGTGGGCCGCATCTGCTGCGTCCAGCGGGTGCCACCGCGCAGCGCCGAGGTGTCAAAGCGCCAGCCGCCGACGACCATGAACATGTGCCCTGGGTTGGAGTAGATCGTGATCCACCGGCCGGCGCCGGGTTCCCCCCAGCTCATGAACGGCCCCGAGGCCATCGGGGACGTCACGAGCCCGGCGGCGGCCAGCGCGTAGCTGATCTAGCCCGAGCAGTCATACGCGGTGTCCTTGAAGCCGGCGTGCCCGCCGCCGTAGAGGTAGGGCAGGCCGGCGATCGCGTTGCCGGCGGCCATCACGAGACCGACGGCGGGCGGCGCGCCGGCCGGCGGCTGGGCCTGCCCACCGGCCTTCGTGGCGACCCCCTGTCGCGCACTGCGGGCGAGCTTCTCGCGCAGCGCGGCGAGCGCGCTCTGCACCTCGCGCAGCTCGGCGCGGCGGAAGTTCGATCGTGCGAGGCGCTTCTCGCGCTCGCGCAGCAAGGCGGTCTGGACCGCGTTGGCGTCGTCGCGCTTGCGTTCCAGGCCCGCAGCGATCACCGCCTCGCGCTTCTGCATCGCGGCCAGGCGCGTCGTCTGCCGGGTCACCCGCGCGCGCGAGTTCCGCGCGACGTCCATGATCGTCGCGTTGCGCTTGGCGATCCGCTTGAGGAACTCGGTCTTCTCGAGCAGGTCGGTGAAGCCGCGCGCGGTGATCACGACCGAGACGATGTCCGGCTGTCCGCTGCGGTAGGCGGCCTGCAGGTTCGCGCGCAGCGCCTCGGTCGAGTTGCGCTGCAGGTTGACCAGCCGCGTCAGGCGGTCGCGGGCGCGGATGAACTCGTCGCGCACCGCCTTGAGCTCGGCCTGCTGCTCGGCGCTCTGGGCCTGCAGCTTGGCCATCCGCCGCTGCGCACGCGCGAGTCCGGCGGAGGACTTGCTGATCCGCGCCTGCTCGGCGGCGACGGCGGAGCGCAGGTATTCGGCGCGGTTGGCGCTGGAGTTGATGCGGGTGCTGAGGTCAGCGCCCGCCGGGCCGGCCGTGCCGAGAACGGTCGTCGCGACCGCGGCACACGCGGCAAGGGCAAACAGGAGGGCGAGGCGGCGGAGGGGCATGCGCGGCGGCCCGCGACGCTAGCAACGACTCGCGGCGGGGCGCGAAAGCCCTGCAACCTGCACGCGAAGTTGCAGCTCGGACGGCGCGTCCGCGGCGGGAGCGCCCGGCGTCACGAGCAGGACCCAGCGTTCTGTCAAGCGGCTGCAGACTTGGCGGCACCCCACCCGCGCAACCTAGATTGACAAACGGTGCGCTCGTCAACTACGGTTGACGGCATGGCCTTCGTCCCCACTGAAGAGGAAGCGGTCCCGCGCGATCCGCGCGAGGGCTTCGCCGCCGTCCTGGCGCTGCGCCAGCTCGCCGACCGGCTCGAGGCCGGCCAGGTCGAGCGCGCCGTCGCCGAGGGCTGGTCGTGGAGCGACATCGCGGCATCGCTCGGCGTCAGCCGCCAGGCGGTCCACAAGAAGCACGCCAAGCGTTTGAAGGCGCTCGGCCTGACCACCGGGAGAGGCCATGTTTGAGCGGTTCACCCGCGACGCCCGGCAGGTCGTCGTGACCTCGCTGGCGGCGGCGCAGCGGCTCGGCGCCGAGACCGTCGAGCCCGAGCACCTGCTGATCGGGCTCACCCGGGGCGACACGCCGGCCGCGTGCGCGATCTCCGAAGCCGGTCTGGACTGCGATGCCATCAGCGCGGCGATCGAGGCCGATCTCGTGGCGGTGCTCGAGCTCGTCGGTGTGCCGGCGTCGGTCGTCGACGCGACCCCGGCCGCGCCGCGCGCCGACCGGCCCGGCTTCGGCGTGCACGGCAAGGCGGCGCTCGAGCAGGCGCTGCGCGAGGCGGTGCGCCGCGGCGAGCGGCGGCTGGGCACCGAGCACGTCCTGCTCGGGGTGCTGCACGCGCCGAGCCCGACGCTCGCCCGCCTGCTCGCGCGGCTCGGCATCGAGCCGGAGCGGCTCGTGGCGCTCGTCGAGGTCGAGGTTGCGGCCGCGCGGCGCTGAGCGCGGCCGGGCGGGCGCACGCTGGTAGCTTGCCCCGGTGCGTTGGCGGGAGAACCCTCACTCATGTCCTACGACGCACCCGGCCGCGCCGACGAGCTGACCGACGAGCTGCGCGCGCGCTGGAACGAGACCGTCGCGCGCGCCCACGAGACGCAGGCGGCCAGCCTGAAGACGCGCTTCTTCTCGCTCGATCCCGGCGCGCTGCGCAACCCGCGCCGCAGCGATGCGATCAAGTGGCCGGGCGATCCGGGCAAGCCCGCGTTCTGCGTCGGCGAGCCGATGGCCCGCAACCTGTCGGACTGGGGGCTGACCGGGCGCCGTGCCGTGCAACTGGAGTACTGCGAGTACATGACGGTCAGCGCGCGTGACGCGACCGGTGCGCTGCGGCCCAAGCGCATCGAGGTGACGACGGAGTTTCGCGAGTTCTGGAGCTGCATCGCGATGCACGACCCCGATCGCGTGCGTGCGATGGCGACCGAGGTGCTCGGCGTCGCACCGTCGTGGTTCGATCTGTACGGCGTCGCCGATCCGCACGCCATGACGCCCGACGAGCGCGAGCTCGCCTTTGGCCACGCCTGCGCCGGGCATGGCAACGACCGCCGGCTGCGCGTCGCCGGCGTGCCCGCCCAGCCGACGGGACCGCTGAACACGATGCGCGCGATGTTCATGACGCACCCGATCAACGGCATCGACGACCTCATCTACGTCGTGCTGTTCGGCGCGCACGCCTACGCCGTCGACGAGCGCGGCGTGCGCCGGCGGGCGAGCGGCGACGATGTCTTCTCCGCGCTCAAGGTCGCCCACCTGGCCTGCAACCACTCCGACCCGACGATCTCGCTGGGCACCTACGACGTCGTCTACGACGGGGCGCAGGCGGCGATTGCCGACCCGCTGGGGATGTACATCCGGCCGCCGAACCTCGAGCTGTTCTCCTATCGCGGGGCGCCGCTGCCGGCCGACTGGGTGCGCTTCGGGCGCGGCGTCGAGGGCCACCACCAGCGCCTGGAGTTCGGCCCGCCCGATGACCACGAGGCGTTCCTCGACGACATCACGGTCTCCGTCGGCGCCTCGGACGAGCCGCTGACCGGCGGCTACCAGCTGCTGCGCGAGCTGGAGATCGGCCCCCCCCTGGCCTTCGGCGAGGCCGAGCCGATCGGGGACGACGAGTGGGAGATCCTCGCGCCCGCGCTGACGGCGATCGCCTGCGACGAGGCGGACTCCTGCCAGTCGGTGCGCGATCTCGCCGCGCGCTACCGCGCCGAGCACGCTGAGCGCGTAGCGCCGCGCACGATGGACCCGCCGCCGCCGGTGGCGGCGCCCGAGCCGCCGGCGTGACGCTGCGGGCCGGCTGGGGCGCTGTCGGGGTCGGAGAGGCGCAGCTGGCTGATGCCGAGGTACACGGCGAAGGCGATGCTTCCCGGAACTCGTCCTCCTGCTCGTGGTACTCGTCCTGTTCCTCGGGGCGGTCCGGTTCGCCCTGAGATAGGGGGCCTATGCTCGCTGGGTGCCTGCCGCCGCCGACGACTCCTCCCTGCAGACCCGGCTGGAGCGCACGACGGGTGAGCGCGACACGGCCGGGCGAGCGACGACGCCGTCGATCGCCGACCCCGTCGCGCTGCTCGCGCACCTCGAAGCGAACGGGCACTTCCACCGCGACAGCCGCGCCGGCCGGATGTACCACCCGGGGATGGTCTCGCTGCGCGAGGACGTGCCGACCGACAGCCTGCACGTGTCGGTCGACGGCAACCGCGTCAAGGCACACGTCGACGAGGTGTCACCACTCGCCGTGGCGACCGGCGGCGGCTCGCGCTACTCCCTGCCACGCGCGATGGCGCACAACGCGGCCGGCATCGCCGGCGACCTGCTGGCGGTCGTGCGCGGCCGGCAGGGCGACCATCGCTGTGAGCTCGACTGCGAATGGACCTCCGACGCGGCCGGCGCGGTGGCCCCCGCGGCTGGGTTGCTGGACCCGAAGACCTCCGCTTGGGGCGTGCAGCTGGAGGCGCGCGTGGCCGGTCCGCTGGACGCGACGCGGCTGTGTGGCGCGCTCGACGCGCTCATCGGCGTTCGCGGGGCGGGGGAGGCGTGCCTCACCGTCGTCGAATGCGACGACGCCGCGGCGCTCGACCGGGCTCGCCGCCGGCTGCACGGGGTCGGCGTCCCGCTCGACGTGCTGCCCCCGTTTCACGTCTGCCTGGCCCATCAGCGCGGCGGTGACGTGCTCATGCTGAACCTCAACCACGCCGCCGTGGATGGGTTCGGCGCGACGCGCCTGCTCGACCACATCGCCCGCGCCTATGGCGACGGCGAGGTCGAGGCGCTCGATTTCCTCGCTTGCGCGGACCTACCCGCGCGACCTTCGGCGCCGGCGACGTCGCGGCTCGCACGGCTGCGCCGGGCGGGGCTGGAGCGCCTGCGCGACACGCTGTCGCGGCCGCCGCGGCTCGCCGCCGACGGGGCGGGGGATCGTGCGGGCTACGGCTTTCACCTCGTCGGGCTGTCGGCGGCGCAGACGCGCGAGACGCTCGCGGTCGGAGGCGCGCACGACACGCGTGACGTGCTCATCGCCGCCCTCCAGCTGGCGATCGCCGACTGGAACGCCGGACACGAACGGCCGGCGCAGCGGATCGGCGTGCTCGTGCCCGTCGACCTGCGCCCCGCCGAGCTGCCCGCGCACGCGTTCGCGAACCTCTCGGTCAACACCCGCCTGTCGACGACGCGGCACGACCGGGCCACGCCGGCCGCGACCCTCAAGGCGGTTGTCGCCGAGGCCCGCCGTGACGCGCAGACCCGCAGCGGCCTGGCCCTCATCGCCGCGCTGCAGCGCGCGGGAATGCTGGGGTTGTGGGCCAAGCAGTCACGTGTCGTGCTGCAGCCGCTGACCGACAACCGCTTCGCCGACGCTGCGATGCTGTGTGACCTCGGTTGCATCGACCCCGTGCCGGACTTCGGCCCCGCTGCCGGCGAGGTTCGCGAGATCTGGTTCTCGCCGCCGAGCCGATCGCCGCGCTGCCTGTGCCTCGGGGCCGTGATCGTTGCGGGAGGGCTCCATCTGACATTCCGATACCCGCATCGCCTCTTCGGTCCGGATGCCGTGCGGCGCTTTGCCGACGGCTATCTGGCGGCGCTGCGGCGGGTCAGTGGCGCGTCCGCCGCGCGGCTGTAGCGCGACGTTCGGTCAGTCCGGCAGCAGCTCCTGCAGGCGCAGGTTCTCGAGCGGATCGAGCACGGCGTGCTGCGCGCAGGCGGGGATGAGGGTGCCGTCCTCGGGATGCGCCATGGCGTAGGAGCAGGCCTGCAGGCGCTCCTGCGTGGCGCGGATCGCCGGGTCGTCGGACAGCTCGCCGCGTTGCAGCAGCTCCCACGCGGGCGTGACGTCGCGGGCGTCCATGAAGGCGTGCATGACGTATGTCATCGCCTGCGGGCGGTCACGGCGGATGGCGCGTGGCCCGCCGAGGCGGTGTAGCAGCCGCAGCGCCCACGCCGATCCACTGCGCAGGACCGCGGGATGGCGGGCGATCGCGCGTGCGGCGCGCACCGCACGCAGCCCGCCGCCGCCGTCCTCGAAGTCCATCCCGCCGAACGCCGCGATGAAGTCGTGCAAGGCGCGGGCGTCGCGCGGGTCGTCCTCGTCGAGCAGCGTCGCGTAGCGGTCGCCCACGTACAGCCCGTGCGCGGTGCGGTTGCAGCGCACGTCGCCGACCTGCTCGGCGTTGAAGTGCAGCCGGCCGCCGGCGCCCTCCTCGATCTGCCGCCAGACCTCGTCGGCGGAGAGCGCGCGGTAGGACTCCTTCCAGCGCGCCTGGTT
>JBBSQG010000179.1:0-6415 GCA_038258125.1 Solirubrobacterales bacterium | reverse complement strand
GCGGCATCTGCGGCGGCACCGACATCGTGCCCGGCCGTGAAGAGGAGGGCAAGGCCGGCGTCGTTCGCGCGATCAGGCTCGCCAAGCTCGGCGTGACGGCGCTGCACACCGCGATCCACGTCGCGATCGCCGCCGTCGTGCTCTGGCTCGTGCTCAAGCTCGTCGGTGACCATCCGCCGGCGATCTGGGTCGTGGGCCTGCTCGCGCTCGCCGCCGCGGGCGCGGCGGCCGGGGCGACGGTGTTCGGCGCGGTCATGCTGGCGATCCACAAGGTCCGCGGCGTCAAGGCGTGGGAGAACGCCAACCAGGTGTTCACCGGCCAGTCGATCCCCGACTACAAGAACCTCGTGCGCATGCGCTTCACGCTCGACGGCGGCCTGACGCTGTATCCGCTCGGCATCGACCGCATCAGCCGTGAGTGGGATCACACGCCTGAGCGCGCGCCAGCGCCGAAGTTCAGCCCGCGCGGCGCGGCTCCCGCCATGCACGCGATCGACGTGCCGCTGCGCTTCGACGCGCACGGGCGCCGGATCTCCTGACGCCGCCGCGCGCCATCATGCACGCGATGCGTCGCGCGGCCGCGCTCTGGCTCGTCCTGTTCGCGGCCTACGCCGCGACGATCGGCCTGCCCGCCTTCGCCGACTCGCAGTTCGGCGGCGACGAGCCGCACTACCTGCTGACCGCCGAGTCGATCGTCTCCGACCACGACCTCGACGTCCGCGACGAGTACGCCACGGGCGCCTACCGCGACTGGTATCCGTACCTGCTCGAGCGCCGCGGGCGGCTGACGAACGGGCAGGCCAACGAGCCGACCGGGGCCGGCTTCGCGCTGTTCATCGCGCCTGCCTACGCGATCGGCGGGCCGCTCGCCGTCCAGCTCTGGCTGGCGGCGATCGCGGCGCTCGCGTTCGTGCTCGCCGCCGCGCTCGCGCGACGGATCGTGCCCGAGCCCTGGGCGAGCGGAGCGGCGCTCGCCTGCGGTCTGTCGCCACCGGCGCTGGCCTACGCGACGACGGTCACGCCCGAGCTGACCGCCGGGGCGCTGCTCGCCGTCGCCTCGCTGTGGGCGCTGAAGATCCGCGAGCTGCCACGGATCCGCTGGGTCGCGGGCGCCGCACTCGCACTCGGCGCGCTGCCGTGGCTGGGCCTGCAGTTCGCGGTCGCCGGGCTCGTCGTGGCGCTGGCGATGCTGCGCTGGCTCAAGCGCGTGGCGCGCGGCTTCGCCCTGCTCGTCGAGATTGAGGTCGTGCTCTTCTCGGGCGTCATGTTCGTGACGGTCAACGACCAGCTCTACGGCGGCTTCACCCCCGCCGCGGCAGCCGTTCCCGGCGACCGGCTGGGCGACCTCGGCGCGGCGGACTTCGTCGATCGCCTGCCGCGCCTGGCCGGCCTGTGGCTGGATCGCACGTACGGCGCGCTGCGCTGGGCGCCGGTCATCGCGCTGGCGTTCTACGCGCTGTGGCTGCTGTGGCGCTCGCACCGCGACCACATCGCCCGCCTGCTGCCCGAGCGCGGCGACATCGAGGTCGCCGCGTTGCTCTGCGCGCTCGTCTGCGCCGCCCAGGTGGTCGGCGCGACGGTCGTCGCGCCGACGATGTTCGGCTTCTTCTTTCCCGGCCGCTACCTCGTCGCCGCGCTACCGCTGGCGGTCGGGCTCGTCGCCTGGGGTCTGCGGGCCGCGCCGCGTGTCGGTGGCGGGCTCGTCGTCGTCACACTCGCCACGAGCCTCTGGTGGCACGCCGCGCTGCGGATCGACGGCCGCGCGATCGTCGGACCGTCGTCGCGCGCGCCGCTCGGTCCGCTCGACGCGGCGTTGCCGATGTTCGGGACGGGCTCGGCGGGCGCAACGATCGCGATCGTCACGAGCGCGGCGGCGTTGGCCGCGCTCGTCGTGGCCGAGTGGTGGCGGGCGCGGTCGCGGCTACGCGGCTTCGGCTGAGCTACCGCGGCGCCACCACGGCGACCTGATCTTCCAGCCCGGAGACCGGCTGCACCGTCGTCCCGCTGCGCTCCTGCTCACGGATCTCCAGCATCCGCGACAGCCGCGACAGGGCGAGGTTCGTGACGATGAACATCGCGCCGATGAGGATGAAGACCTGCAGCAGCGGCGCCTGCACGCCGCCGAAGAAGTTGAAGCCGGTGAGGATCCGGCCGCGGCGCGCGACCTCCTCGATGGCGATGATGTAGACGAGCGTCGTGTCCTTGTTGAGCGTGATGAGCTGGGAGACCATCGCGGGCAGCATCCGCCGCAGCCCCTGCGGCAGGATCACGATCCGCATCCGCTGCCAGTAGGTCAGTCCGAGCGCCACCGCCGCCTCGTTCTGACCGCGGTCCAGCGACTGGATGCCGGCGCGCATGATCTCCGCCAGCACGGCCGAGTTGTAGAGCACGAGCGCGATCAGGGCGGCGAAGACGCCGCCGGCCCGCAGCGCGTCGGGCAGGAAGCCCGGCGCCACGTCCTCGTAGCCCTCCTTCCACGAGGTCGGCATCCAGAGGAAGACGAACAGGATCACGAGCAGCACCGGCAGGTTGCGCCAGATGTCGATCCACATCCCGGCGGCGAACGAGACGACCTTGTTGGGCGACAACCGCGCGAGCGCCAGCGCGAGGCCGAACAGCAGCGAGAAGACGAGCGCGACGAGCGCGATCTGGGCGTTGACGGCGAAGCCTCCGAGCAGGAACTCGAAGTTGTTGGAGGTGGTCAGCCACTCCCAGTTGTCGGGATCGAAGAGGTAGCCCATGGTCGCTCTAGCGGCGGATCGCGTAGCGCAGCTCGAGCCGCCGGATCGTGATCGTCACGGCGATCGTGATCAGCAGGTAGCCGACCGCCGCCCAGAAGAAGGCGGCCTCGGTCTCGAAGGTGCGCGAGGCGATCAGCCGCGCCTCCTTGAGCAGATCGTTGATCGCCACCACGCCGCCGACGATGACCGAGTTCTTGATCATCGCCAGCGTGACCGAGCCCAGCGGCGAGATGACCGTGCGGACCGCTTGCGGCAGCACGATCCGCCGCAGCGTCTCGCGCTCGTCGAAGCCCAGCGACAGCGCCGCCTCGCGCTGGCCGCGGCTCACGGCGAAGACGCCCGAGCGCAGCACCTCGGCCACATACGCTGCGGTGTAGAGACCGAGCGAGGCGATGCCCGCGGTCCAGGTTCCGATCGGCACGCCGGCCCGCCGCAGGCCGAAGTAGGCGATGAACAGCAAGACGAGCAGCGGGATGTTGCGAAACGTCTCGACGTACACGCCGCCGATCCGCTGCAGCCACTTCGACGGCGCGATCCGCAGCGCGGCGACGAGCGTGCCGACGATCGCGGCCAGGATGAAGGAACCGACGACGAGCCGGCAAGTGACCCAGAAGCCACTTGCCAGCTGGTCGAAGTTCTCCGTCAGCAGCTCGAACAGCGAGCTCACTTCGTGAGGTCGATCGCCTCCTCGAGCGTCATCGTGGGCGGGTCCTGCTCCTCATCGGTGTACTGGCCGATCCACTTCTGGAAGGACGCCTTCCAGCGGCCGTCGTCCTTGTACTTCTGGATGCTGTCGTCGACGAACTGCTTGAACGCGGTGTCGCCGTTCTTGAGGCCCGCACCGTAGGGCTCGGTCGTCAGCGGCTCGCCGACGAGCTTGAGCGAGTCGTCCTGGATGATGTGGCCGGTCAGGATCACGTCGTCGGTCGACTCAGCCTGGACCGCGCCGTTCTGGACGAGCTCCAGGCACTCCGAGTACGTGTCGACGGTGCGCCGCTTGGCCTTCGGGGCCTGCTTCTCGAGCGTCGCCTCGTACGTCGAGCCGAGCACCGTGCAGACGTTCTTGCCGGCGAGGTCCTTGACGCCCGTGATGTCCGTATTGGACTTCTTGACGAGAATCCGGCCGCGGGCGACGAAGTACGGCTCGGAGAAGCCGATCTCCTCGGCGCGCTCGGCGTTGATCGTCATCGTCGAGAGGATCACGTCGGCGGTGCCGTCCTTGAGGAACGGGATCCGGTTGTCGGAGATCGCCTCGATGAACTTCGGCGTCACGCCAAGGTCGGCGGCGATCGCCTTGCCGATGTCGATGTCGAAGCCCTCGATCGCGTTCGTGCGCGGGTTCTTGAAGCCGAACGGAGGCACGTCGTACTTCACGCCGATCGTGATCGAGCCGGCCTTCTGCAGCTTGGCCATCGTCGTCCCGGCGGCGAACGTCTTCGCCGGCGTCGTGGCCGTCGCGGCGCTGCCACCGCCGTCGTCGTCGTCGCCGCAGCCCGCCGCGACGAGCACCCCCAGCGCAAGTGCCAGAACTGCGATCCAGCGCCATCTCGTCCCCTGCATGGTCTCTCTCCTCCTAGTGATGAATGATCTTGTCCACGAACTCCCGCGCCCGCGCGCTCTTCGCCGCGGCGAAGAACTCGGTCGGCGGGCCCTGCTCGACGATCCTGCCCTCGTCGATGAAGACGAGCCGGTCGCAGACCTCGCGCGCGAAGCCCATCTCGTGCGTGACGACGACCATCGTCATCCCGCCGCGCGCGAGGTCGCGCATGACGTCGAGCACCTCGCGGATCATCTCCGGATCCAGCGCCGAGGTCGGCTCGTCGAACAGCATCAGCTTGGGGTCCATCGCCAGCGCCCGGGCGATCGCGACGCGCTGCTGCTGGCCGCCCGACAGGTCGGCCGGAGCGGCGTCGGCCTTCTCCGGGATGCCGACCGTCTCCAGCAACTCCAGCGCGCGGGCGCGCGCCGCGGCGGGCTCGACTCCCTTCACCTTGACCGGCGCGAGCATGATGTTCTCCAGCACCGTCATGTGCCCGAACAGGTTGAATTGCTGAAACACCATGCCGATGTCGGCGCGCATGCGGTTGATCGTCTTGGAGCGCGGGTCGACGCGCTCGCCGTCGAACAGGACCTCGCCGGAGTCGATCTCCTCCAGACCGTTGATGCAGCGCAGCATCGTCGACTTGCCCGAGCCCGACGGGCCCGCGATCACGATCGCCTCACCCGGGCTGATGGCCAGATCGATCTCGTCGAGCACGACGTGGTCGCCGAAGCTCTTGCGCACGTCGCGTAGTGCGACCAGAGGCTCAGCGGCCTCGCTTGTCACCATGGCAGTGCACCCTATGGTCCGGCGGGTCGTTGGCGCAAACGCCGTCGCCGCCGGGCATGGCGCGAGCAGGTCGCTGTCGGCCTGGGCGATGATGATGTGGGGGTATCCCCCGGTCGCACATGAGATGCGCCGATGTCGTCGCATCTGGCGGCCGGTTCAGGCGGTGCGGCGTGCCTGCCGATAGGACCGTGTGGGGTACACGCCGCGTTTGCTCGGGCTCGCCGTCGCGCTGCTGTGCTGCGCGATCGCCGCGACCCCGGCGACGGCGCAGGCCGCCCCGGCCGGCAACGCCCACGTCACCGCGCAGGCTGACGGATATCAGGCCGACGGGCTCCCCCAGCCGCCGTTGACGCGCCGCTGGACGGCGGCGATCACGCCGCAGGTCGACGCCACGACCGGCCTGCCGGTCAGCGCCGGCGGCCGCGTCTTTGTCGTCAACGGGGTCGGCTTCGGCTTCGGCTTCGTGACTCGGTTGGAGGCGCGCGACCTCGCGACCGGCAGGAGCCTGTGGCAGCGGATCGTGTCCGCCGACCGCGCGCGGGTCGCCGCGACCGAGGACGTCGTCGTGCTGACCGGGGTCGGCGGACCACAGGCGTTCGACGCCGCGACCGGCGCGACGCGCTGGGTGCGCAGCGAGGGCGTCGAGCAGGCCGCCGGCGTGCCGCCCGTCGTAGACGGTGGGCTGCTGCTGACGACCGAGGAGTCGCCGTCGGGAAGCTCGCGGCTCGTCGCCCGCAGCCTGGCCAGCGGCGACCCGCTGTGGACGCTCCCGACGCCCGCCGGTGCGCGGGCGACGGCGACGCCGCTGATCGCGGGCGACCGGATCGTCCTCAATGACGGCTGCGGGACATCGGCGCTGGACCGTGCCGACGGGCACGTCCTCTGGGGGCCCGTCGCCGGCGACCCCGGCTGCGACCACTTCCCACGGCTGGCCACGCACGCCGGCCGGGTCGTCGTCTCCGGCGTCTTCGACGAGCACGGGCCGCCGTGGGACGGCGACGAACGCATGCAGATCCTCGACCTCGCGACCGGCGCCGAGCTCGGCCGGCCGGTCGTCGCCCAGTGGCAGCCGGTACTCGCCGGCGACCTCGTCTTCAACGTGGACAACGACGCCGTCGTCGCCCGCGAGATCCCGTCCGGCGCCGAGCGCTGGCGCACTGCGCTCATCACCGCGCGCGCGGCACTCGCCGTCACCGGGGCGACCGTCTACGTCGCGACCGACGAGGGCATCGCGGCGCTCGACCGCGCGACCGGCGCGCTGACCTGGGAAGGGGCCGAAGCGCAGACCGGCCGGCGCGCGAGCCTGCTGCCCAGCGACGGCGTCCTGCTCACCGCCGGCCGCGAG
>JBBSQG010000178.1:0-6423 GCA_038258125.1 Solirubrobacterales bacterium | reverse complement strand
GCTGCACGACGAGCGCGGCGCGCAGCTCGCCGGCGGCGCGCCGTTCGTGCTCCAAGCACTGGGCGTCGACGCGCGCATGCGCGCGGCCCGCGCGGTGATCGTCGGCGAGGCGCGGCTGGATCGCGGCACCCTGCTGCAGTCGCGCGTCGCGGGCGAGATCGCGACGCGGGCGCGCCAGTCCGGCGTGCCCTGCCACGCGGTCGCGGGCGCCGACGCGCTCGACCGCTTCGACGCCCGCATCCTCGACCTGCAGGCGATCTTCCAGGCCACCACGGTCGCCGAGCTCGAGTCCGCGGGCGAGGCGCTGGCGGCGTATCTCTAGGCTGCGCCGGACGGTGGCATGCGGGCGCGACGGGAGGACGGGATGAACCGCAGGACATGGGTGGCGACGCTCGGCGCAGCAGCGGCGCTCGTGCTCGCGCTCGCAAGCTGCGGGGACGACGACGCCGGCGACGCCGACCAGGCGCCGACGAAGACGCAGTTCATCGCCAAGGCAGACGCGATCTGCCGCGAGACGAAGGCGGCGCAGGCGTCGTTCACCAAGAAGGTCGAAGCGCTGCCCGATCGCACCGACATCAAGCGCGTCGCGCCGCTGTTGGAGGGCGCGCTCGGCGAGTCGCGCAAGGGCTTGGAGCGCCTGCGCGCGCTGCCGGCGCCCAAGGAGGACGGCGAGCTGCTCGACAAGTATTTCGAGGCTGCCGACCGGCTGCTGGAGGCGCACAAGCGGCTCGCCGACGCCGCCAAGGCCAGCGATAGGCCTGCGAGCCAGCAGGTCGCCGCCGCGACTCAGGCGCTCAGCGAGGACGAGCGCCAGCGGGGCGGCGACTACGGCCTCAACGACTGCAACAGCGTCTTCTGAGCCGGGTGGTGTGGCGAATCAGCCTCGCCCGGCGAGGGTCTTTCACCACACGACTCAGCGCGGCGGTTGCGTCTGCGCCGCCCGCCCGAAGCGATCGGCCAGCCGGGCGAAGCGCTCGACGAGCTCGGGCGGCTCGTGGACCTCGAAGTCATAGCCGAGCATGCCGATCCGCATGGCCAGCCAGTCCAGCGAGTCGTCGCTCGTGCGGTACTCGCAGCGATCCGCGCCGGCGGGCTGGACCGTGCCCCACAGATAGGGGCGCGCCTCCAGCTCGGCGGCCGGCGCGTGGACCGTGACGCGCGCCTGGTAGCGCGACGGCGACGCGCGTAGGTTCGCCGCGACGTACGCCGCCGGGTCCTTGCCGGGCAGCGTGCGCGCCTGGAAGCGCGCGCCGGTCGCCGCCGGACGCTGGAGGCGATCGACGCGGAACGTGCGCCAGTCCTCGCGCTCGCAGTCCCAGGCGACCAGGTACCAGCGCCGGCCGAGGTTGACGAGGCTGAGCGGCTCGACGTGCCGGCGGCTGTCGGTCGCGTCGCGACTGCGGTAGGCGAAGCGCAGCCGCTCGCGGTCGCGGCAGGCCGAAGCGATCGTCGTCAGCGCCTGCGGATCGACCATCGGCCCGCTGGCGGGCAGCGTGGAGAGCACCGAGCCGAGCGCGTTGACGCGGCGGCGCAGGTGCGACGGCAGCACCTGCTCGAGCTTGACCAGCGCGCGGATCGAGGTCTCCTCGATGCCGGCCACCGAGGCGCCGGCCGCGGTCCGCAGGCCGACCGCGATCGCCACCGCCTCGTCGTCGTCGAGCAGCAGCGGAGGCATCGCGGTGCCGGCATGCAGCCGGTAGCCTCCCGCCGGTCCGGTGACCGCATCCACCGGATAGCCGAGCTCACGCAGCCGCTCGACGTCGCGGCGAATCGTGCGGCCCGACACCTCGAGCCGCTGCGCGAGCTCGTTGCCGGGCCAGTCACGGCGCGTCTGCAGGAGGGAGAGCAGCTTCAGGAGCCGGCCGGAGGTCTCGGTCATCGCCCGCAGACCCTCGCAGAAGTTCCGGCCAGTAACTGGCCTAAACCACCCCTATGGTCCCCGCCATGCCCACCAGATTGGATGCCCCGATGACGGAAGCGAGAACGCCCCCGAGCCCGGCAGTGCAGCCGGAGCAGCCGGAGCTGGCGATCAGCGTGCGCGGCCTGCGCAAGTCCTTCGGCGACGTGGTCGCGCTCGACGGCGTCGACCTCAGCGTGCCGCCGGGCACCGTGCTCGGCCTGCTCGGCCCCAACGGCGCCGGCAAGACGACGGCCGTCCGCGTGCTGGCGACGCTGCTGAAGCCCGATGCCGGCGAGGCGCACGTGACCGGCCTGGACGTCGTCCGCGACGAGGTCGCCGTGCGCGAGCGGATCGGGCTGGCGGGCCAGTCCGCGGCGATCGACGAGAACCTCACCGGCCAGGAGAACCTCGTGATGGTCGGGCGCCTCTACGGCATGGGCCGCAGCACGGCCACGGTGCGCGCGCGTGAGCTGCTCGCGCGCTTCGAGCTCACCGAGGCCGCCGGCCGCCCGGCGAAGACGTACTCGGGCGGCATGCGCCGGCGCCTGGACCTCGGTGCCGCGCTCGTCGCCAAGCCGCCGGTGCTGTTCCTCGACGAGCCCACGACGGGCCTGGACCCACGGAGCCGGCTGGAGCTGTGGAAGACGATCGAGGAGCTCGTCGCCGAGGGCCGCACGGTGCTGCTCACCACGCAGTACCTCGACGAGGCCGACCGCCTGGCCGACTCGATCGCGGTGATCGACCACGGCCGCGTGATCGCGACCGGCACGCCCGACGAGCTGAAGGACCGCGTCGGCGGCGAGCGCCTGGAGGTGCGGCTGAGCTCCGCCGCCCAGGCCCCCGTGGCGGCGCGCGCACTGGCGCCGATGTCCGACGAGCAGCCGCACAGCGAGGGCGACACCGTGGCGGTCGGGGTGCGCCGTCGCGGCGGCGTCATCGTCGAGGCCGTGCGGCGCCTCGACGAGGCGGGCGTCGACGTCGAGGACATCGCGCTACGCCGGCCGACGCTCGACGACGTGTTCCTCGCACTGACCGGCCACGTGACCGAGACGGATGACGACGAGGGCGAGCCGGCGGTGGCAGCATGAGCCGGCTGATCGCAGACACGATGATCGTCGCGGAGCGCAACCTCGTGCGGATCACGCGTGCGCCCGACCTGCTCCTCGCCTTCACCGTCCAGCCTGTGATGTTCGTGCTGCTGTTCGTCTACGTCTTCGGCGGCGCGATCCTCGTCCCCGCCAGCTATGACGGCTACGCCCAGTTCCTGCTGCCCGGAATCCTCGTGCAGAACATCGCCTTCGGCGGCTTCGTCACGGCGCTCGGCCTCAACGAGGACCTGAAGAAGGGGCTCATCGACCGCTTCCGCTCGCTGCCGATGGCGCGCGCCGCGGTGCTCGCCGGGCGCACGCTCGCCGACGTGGCGACGAACGCCCTGTCGGTCGTGATCCTCACGGCGACCGGGCTGGTCATCGGCTTCTCGTTTGACGCGAGCCTCCTGGAGATCGTCGCCGGCTTCGGTCTGCTGCTGCTGTTCGGCTACGCGTTCTCGTGGGTCTTCGCCCTGCTCGGGCTGCTCGTCTCCTCGCCCGAAGCGGCGAACTCGCTCGGCTTCATCGCGGTGTTCCCGCTGACGTTCATCTCCTCGGCCTTCGTGCCGGTCGAGTCGATGCCGGCCGCGCTGCGGTGGTTCGCCGAGATCAACCCGTTCACGATCCTCGTCGACGCGATGCGGGCGCTGTGGGTCGGCCAGCCGGCGGGCAACAACGTGTGGGGCGCGGTCGTCTGGTCGCTGGCGATCATCGCGATCTTCGCTCCGCTGGCGGTCGCGCGCTACCGGCGCGCGGCCGGCAACTGACGCGTCCTTGACCGGCCCGCGCACGCGGGCCGGTCACACTCGACCGTGGTCGTGGCACTACGGAGCATGAAACCCCCGAGAGTGCGCTGGCAACGCGGGAAGGCTTCTCCGTCGCCTACCCACTTCACTCACGCTCGATCCTCGTCTTCCTCGCCCGCCGTACGTGCGACCCGGAGACGGCTCTGGATCTCACGGCGGAGACGTTCGCCCAGGCCTTCGAGTCCCGGCGGCGCTTTCGCGGTAACGGCCGCGCGGGCATCGAGGAGACGCATCGAGAGATCCTGTCGGTCCTCAGCAAGAACGGGGGCCTAGCGCTCGATCCGGGTGCTCGCAGCCTGCAGATCGAGATCTCCCCGGCCGACTCGGAGATCCTGCGCAGCCATCCCTGAGTACCCTCGCGGCCGATGCCCGACGGCCGCTCTCGCCCCAGCCTGTCGCTGCCGTCGCCGATCGCCCGCCGGGCGACCGTCGTCGGCGCGGGGTCCTTCGGGACCGCGGTCGCGGTGCTGCTTGCGCGCGGCGGCCTGCGCACGACGCTGCAGACACGCACCCCCGAGCAGGCGGGGCGGCTGCAGGAGGACCGCGAGAACCTCGTCTACCTGCCCGGTGTCGAGTTCCCCCGTGAGCTGCGGATCGAGAGCGTCGAGGCCGGCCTTGGGCGCGCGGACTACGTCTTTCTCGGCGTCCCGTCGAACGGGCTCGGCGAGACGATCCGCGGCCTCAAGAAGGCCGGCCTGGGCGGGCGCACGGCAGTCATCTCGCTCGCCAAGGGCCTGACGCCGCCCGACGGCACGGCTCCGACCGTGCTGCTGCGCGAGCGCTTCGGGGAGGCGCGCGTGGCCTGCGTCGGCGGCCCGTCGCACGCGC
The DNA here is from genome assembly GCA_038258125.1 of Solirubrobacterales bacterium. Lineage (GTDB taxonomy): Bacteria > Actinomycetota > Thermoleophilia > Solirubrobacterales > Solirubrobacteraceae > CADCVQ01. The sequence goes on along the minus strand of JBBSQG010000178.1, from coordinate 1,801 downwards.
GCGAGATGGTCAGCGAGGGCGCGGCGCTCGTCGCCGCCTCGACGAACGAGGAGCTCGCCCACGCGCTGGCCGGGGTCTTCATCCGTGCCGGCGTCGTCTGCGAGCAGTCCAACGACCCGATCGGCGTCGAGCTGGCCGGCGCGGCGAAGAACGCCGCCGGCCTGGCCGCGGGCGCGACCGAGGCGCAGGGCCTGAACGCCGCCGGTGCCGCCGCGGGCCACATCTTCGCCGAGGTCTGGCGCTACGGCGAGGCCCAGGGTGCGCGGCCGGAGTCGATGCTCGGCCTGGCCGGCACAGGCGATCTCGTGGCCACCGTGCTGGCGCCGCAATCACGCAACCGGCGCGCCGGCGAGCTGCTCGCGGCCGGCGTCCCGGCGGCCGAGATCCCGGAGCGGATCGGGCAGGCGGTCGAGGCTTTGGAATCTGTGCCGCTGCTGGCGCGCGCGCTGCGCAACGCCGGCCTGGAGGCGACCGTCACCGACGGGCTGGCGAAGCTCATCTCCGGCGAGCTGCCGCTCGACGAGTGGATCGCGCTCGTGCGCACGACCGTTCCGCCGCCGGCGCGCTGGCGCCGCCGCCCGCCGCCCGGCTTCTGGGCCGGGCTGTGGGCGCGGATGCCCGGAGTCAGCCGCGGGCCAGGGTCGTGACGACCGCCTCGTAGACGCCCGCGCCGTAGGAGTCCTCGGCGACGCGGACGTTCGTGCGCGAGCCGACGGCCGCCAGCAGCGTGCGATCGCGGGCGACCGCGTTGGCGACAAACCAGAACGTGCCGACGTGGGCCGACGTCTCCATGTCCTCGCGCGAGTCGCCGCAGGCGATGACCTCCTCGGGCGCATAGCCCCGCGCGCGCATGTGGCGAGCGACGGCGTTGGCCTTCGAGGCTCCGCGCGGCACGAGATGGTAGGCACGGACCTCGTCGAGCGCGACGAGGTCGGGCGAGCGGCGGTGCACGCCGCCGTTGTCGACGAGCCGCAGCCCGCCGTGACCACGCTCCGCGAGCAGCGCGTCGACCTCGGCGGCGTCGACGAGCCCGCGAAACAGGTGCGAGACCTCGCGGCCGCGATGCCAAGGGTCGTGATACTCCAGGCGCCCGGCATAGTGCTCGAGCAGCAGCGCCGGCGCACCGGCCGCCTCGATCTGGACGTGGATCGTGCCGGCATCCGTGTGGGGCTCATAGTCGCCGGTGAGCCACACCTCCTCGCCGTCAAGCACGAGGCACGAGCCGGCCTCGAAGATGTAGGCCGGCTGATCGAACAGGCGCGCCTGCTCGGCGACCGTCGCCTGCCGGCGGCCCGACATGAGCACGACCTCGGCGCCGGCGCGGTCGCAGGCCTGCAGCGCGCGCACGCCCTGCAGCGTGAACTGCTTGTCGGCGTCGCGCAGCAGCGCCCCGCCGGGGCCGAGCAGGGTGCTGTCGAGGTCGACGTAGAGGGCACGCATGGCCACATCCTCGCGGACGGACGTGCCGGGAGCGGCGCGCTGGGGCGTCTGGCCGACATCGAGCGTTCGCCAAGCGTTCCTGCGCCCCCATGCCACACGCCGCGGAATCTCTATCGGCCGGGGCGCCTCGTCCGTCGCCGCTGCGCGTCAGTGGGCGGCGCGCGGGGCCCGCAGCTCGGCGAGCGGCGGGCGCTCGAGCGGACACTCCAGCGCACCCGCGTCGATGAGCCGGCCGGCGCGCTGCAGGCGCGCTGACACGGTCGCGAGCACGGCAGCGGCCATCGGCGCCAGCTCGGCGAGCGGCCGGTGGCGGTTCTGGCGTGAGTCGAGGTCGACCTGGGCGAGCGCCTCGACGCCGGCG
>JBBSQG010000177.1:0-6455 GCA_038258125.1 Solirubrobacterales bacterium | reverse complement strand
GTCAGTGATCTCGCTGGGATCGCGCGAACAGATGGCGCATTCGGGGTCGCGGCGGACCTTCAGCTCGGTGAACGTCGCGCCCAGCGCCTCATAGAGCAGCAGGCGGCCGATCAGCGGCTCGCCGACGCCGACGATGAGCTTGACGACCTCGGTCGCCTGCAGCAGGCCCATCGTGCCGGGCAGCACGCCGAGCACGCCGTTGGCGCCGCAGCTGGGGGCCATCTCGGCCGGCGGCGGCACGGGGTACAGGCAGCGGTAGCAGGGCCCGTCGTAGGGCTTGAAGACCGACAGCTGGCCGTCGAAGCCGAGGATCGAGGCGCTCACGACGGGGATCTGCAGGCGCACGGTCGCGTCGTTGAGCAGATAGCGGGTGGGGAAGTTGTCGACGCCATCGACGATGACGTCGTAGCCCTCGATGATCTCCATGATGTTCGACGCATCCAGGCGCGTCTCGTACTTGACGACGTTGACGTCGGGGTTGATCGCGTTCATCGACTCGGCGGCCGAGTCGACCTTCGGCGTCCCGATCCGGTCGGTCGTGTGGATGACCTGGCGCTGCAGGTTGGAGAGGTCGACGACGTCGTCGTCGACGATCCCGATCGTCCCGATGCCGGCGGCGGCGAGGTAGAGCGCGGTCGGCGAGCCGAGGCCGCCGGCGCCGAGCAGCAGGACCTTCGCGTCGAGCATCTTCTGCTGGCCCTCGGGGCCGATCTCGGGCACGAGCATGTGGCGGCTGTAGCGCTCGCGCTGCTCGGCGGTCAGGACCTTCGGGACGTCGACCTCATAGCCGCGATCCTTCCACAGCGTGTAGCCGCCGGTCATCGACTCGACGTTCTCGTAGCCAAGCTCCGCGAGCGTCTTGGCGGCGAGCGCGGAGCGGTTGCCCGAAGCGCAGTACAGCACCACGTGCTGGGAGCGATCGGGGACGGCGCCCTCGATGCGTGACTCCAGATGACCGCGCGGAACGTGCTTGGCGCCGGGGATGAGTCCGCGCTGGACCTCCTCGCTCTCGCGCACGTCGATGATCGCGACAGGGCCGTTGCCGCTGCCGTTGCGCAGCAGCTCGTTGACCTCGCCCGGATCGACCTGGGCGATCTGACTCTTGATCTGGCGGATGAACTCCGCACCGGACGGGCTCACGTGAATCTCCTCAAAGCTGGTCGGACTTCCTTACTTCAGAAAGTATAGCGGGGGACCTCTCCGCGGATTGTTCCGTATGGAGGGCGCTCCCGGATCACAGAACGCCAAAAGGGGCGTCCCGTGCTGCGGCGGGACGCCCCTTGGGCGGATCTCTCGAGGTTCTGGAGGAAACCTATGGGAGGGACTGCTGCTGGATCTTTGGAGGCTCTGGAGGGAAACCTCGGGGCGGGAACTTGCACAAGCAGTATCGGAGATCGACCGAGATGCCGACATAGGGTCCAGACCCCATGCGCAAGACCCCTCTGCTCTCCCAGGTGTTGGCCGTCAACACCCTGCTCGTCGTCGGCACGGTGTTCGCCGCGAGCGTCGCCGCGCGGCTGGATCTCGGCAGCACCTCGGGCTCGCGCCAGTTCCTCGTCCTGATCCTCGCGATCTTCGCGACGCTGCTGGCCAACAACCTCGTCATGCGCCGCCGCTTCGCCCCGCTGGAGTCGCTGACGCGGACGATGGAGGCCGTCGACCTCACGCTGCCGGGTGTGCGCGCCTACCCCTGCGACGGCGAGTCGGCGGATATCTCGCGCCTGCGCGACTCCTTCAACCGCATGCTCTCGCGGCTGGAGCACGAGCGCGTCGGCAGCGCGACCGCGGTCCTGCGTGCCCAGGAGGGCGAGCGTGCCCGCGTGGCGCGTGATCTGCACGACGAGGTCAACCAGGCGCTGGCGGCGGTCTCGCTGCGGCTCGCCGCGACGGCGGAGAATGCGCCGTCGGAGTTCGCCGGCGAGCTGAAGGAGACTCAGCGCCTGGCCAGCCAGGCGATGCAGGAGCTGCTCGGCCTCGCCCGCGAGCTGCGCCCCTCGGCGCTCGACGACCACGGGCTGATGCCCGCGCTGCGCACGCAGGTGCGGCTGTTCGGCGATCGCTGGGGCATCCCCGCACACTTCGCCGCCGACGGCACGCGGCCGCTGATCGGCGAGTTCGAGCAGCTCGTCGTCTATCGCGTCGTGCAGGAGGCGCTGTCGAACATCGCCCGCCATGCCAACGCCAAGAAGGTCAAGGTCACGGTGCTGGGGTGCAACAGTCCCCTGCTGCGAGTGACGATCACCGACGACGGCGACGGCTTCGATCCCAGCCGCCTGAACAACGGGCGCTCGGGGCTGGCGGGCATGCGCGAGCGCGCGCTGCTGGCGGGCGGGCGCCTGGAGATCGAATCCAAGCCCGGCGCCGGTACGGTCGTCGAGCTCACCGTCCGCGCGCGCGGGGCGCGCGGATGAACGCCCGCCGCCCACCGCGAGGCCGCCCATGAGGCTGCTGATCGCCGACGACCACGGGATCGTGCGCGGCGGGCTGAAGCTGCTGCTCGACCGCCAGCCCGACATGGAGGTGATCGCCGAGGCGTCTGACGGCGTGGAGGCCGTCCAGCTGGCGCTGCGCGAGCGCCCGGACATCTGCGTGCTCGACGTCTCGATGCCGCGCATGACCGGCCTGCAGGCGACGGTCGAGATCAAGGCCCACGCGCCGGACATCGCGATCCTCGTGCTCTCGATGTATGACGACGAGCGCTATCTGTTCGAGGCATTGCAGGCCGGGGCGTCGGGCTACATCCTCAAGCAGGAGGCCGACACCACGCTCGTCGACGCGGTCCGCGCCGTCGCCCGAGGCGAGCCGTTCATGACCAACGCCGCCGAGCAGTCACTGCTGCGCGAGTGGATGGAGGACGAGTCCAGCGGCCCCGCCGAGCCGCTGACGCTGCGCGAGCGCGAGGTGCTCAAGCTGATCGCCGAGGCGCACACGAACAAGCAGATCGCCGAGACGCTGCACCTCTCGGAGAAGACCATCGAGTCACACCGCGCCAACCTCATGCGCAAGCTCGAGATGCGCGATCGCGTCGAGCTCGTGCGCTACGCGATCCGCCGCGGACTGATCGAGGCGTAGCGGGCCGCAGCCCGCCGGCACGGGGCGCGGCTGGCGGTCACGTCCTCCGGGCAGGCGAAATCGGTGCGGTCCTGTCGCCAGAGATGCGATATCCGTGCATCTGGCGACAGGATCGCCGTTCCACGGGCACTAGGCTGCGCCGTCGATGCCCGCCCGCATGCGCCTCGCGTTGTTCGTCACCGGCCTGCTTGCCGTCACCACGGTCGCCGGCGTGCTGCTGTTCGCCGTCGGCGCCGAGACGGTCCCACCCGCGGGGTTCGCCGGCGCCGTGCGCCCGTCCGGGATCGCGCCGGTGGACTTCGGCAGCGTGCGCGACGAGCGCGGCAGGCCGCTGCGCCTGGCGGCCATGCGCGGCAAGCCCGTCGTCGTGACGTTCCTCTACACGACCTGCCAGGACACCTGCCCGTTGACCGCGCAGCAGATCCGGATCGCGCTGGACGACCTCGGCCACGACGTACCCGCCGTCGCCATCAGCGTCGACCCGGCAAACGACACGCCGGCCCGGGCGCGGACCTTCGGCCTGCAGCAGGGCACCGAGGGCCGGATCCGCTGGGCGCTGGGCAGCGAGGCACAGCTGCGGGCGCTGTGGGACGGCTACTTCGTCGACCCGCAGACCGCGAACTCCGAGCACACCGCCTCGACGGTCCTGCTCGACGCGCGCGGCGTGCAGCGCGTCGGCTACCCGACGAGCCGGCTGCGGCCCGAGGACCTCGCGCACGACATCGCGCTGCTCGAGCGCGAAGCGGGCAAGAAGCCGGCGTAGGGCTCGTAACGCCTCAGGACGGCGGAGGCTCCGTCGGCGGCCGGCGCCCCTCGCGCTCGCCGCTGTTGACCGCGCGGCGGTCCTTGCGCGCCTGATAGGCGAGCGCGCCGACGGCGACCAGCAGCGGCGCGACGTACAGGAGGTTGATGGCCCAGTGGCCGGCGTGGGCGATCGGAAGGATCACGAGTTGGCGGCTGACAGCAGCCACAGGCCGAGGGAGGTGAAGGCGATCATCACGACGAGCATCCAGTATTGCGAGCGCGTGGCGACGCGGGTGTCGCTGAAGGACTTCAACGCGCGCTCATGAGCGAGTACGAGGCCGGCGACGTGTCCGATCACCAGCGCCCCGACCTGCACATACCAGATCATGTTCGCCGAGATCCAGGAGTAGTTCACCGTCGCGTCGTGGGTGCCGAAGTAGTTCGCGCCGGAGCCGAGTGGGTCGGAGACGAGGTAGGCCATCCGCTGTCCGTTGTCGCCGAGCGCCGAGAAGTAGTGCGCGATCACGTAGGCGAGGGCGATCGGCACGAGCGTATGCACGAAGCGCCGCGCCAGATCGGTCGTCGACATGTTCTGCGGGCTGACGCTGTGCATGCCCACGACGCCGAGCCGGTACAGGCCGCTGATGATCATGACCGCACCGATCAGCCCGACGGTGAACGCGAGCTCCAGCGCCGTCGCCTGGTCGAAGCCGAGGCTGTGGAAGAAGTCCGTCAGGTTGGGCGCGATGTCGCCCCAGGCCGGCCCGGCCGAGAAGCCGTCGAAGGACGTCGTGCCGATCATCACGCACAGCAGCGCGACCGTGCCGGGTACCGGGACGAGCCGGGTGAGCCCGCTGAGTGGCTTGCGGACGAAGAGGCCCGCGCGCGTCCAGTGCAGCGGGGAGATCCGCGCGAACAGCCCGAAGTAGACCCCGAAGCCATCGCCGTTGCGGTTCCAGGTCTCGATCCCGTACACGCTCATCCCGACGAACTGCACGGCGGCGTAGACGAGCGCCAGCACGGCGATGTTGCTCGGGTCGCCGCGGCCGGAGTAGACGAGCTCGACCCAGGTGAAGCAGAGGATCCCGAGCGCGGCGGGCCAGTGCCCGAGCCGGGCGGGATACGCCATCGGCGCCGGCAGGCCGCCCTTGCTGACCTTCGCCGCGACCCAGGCGACCGCCCTCGCCGCGGCGCGCCACGGATTGATCGCCTTGAAGATGTCGCCGAAGATCGGGCTGGCGACGGCCAAGCCGACCCAGAAGAGGTAGAAGACGACGGTCGGGACGAGGTTGTTCGTCGTCGTCTGCGAGCCCGCGAAGCCGGCGTAGAGCACGAACACGAAGATCGCGACGCCGAGCGCGCCGGCGAGCGGGTCCAGGAAGCGCGGCACCCGCGCCACGCGGCGCTCGGGCGCGTCCTCGATGCGCGGCGTCGGCCATAGGACCGCGAGGCCGACGAAGGAGACCACGAGCACGATCGACGCCGCCCAGCCGAACAGCCAGCGCGGGATCGGCAGCGTCTGGCGGCCGCCGAAGCCGTGTGCGAGCACGGACTCGGGCATCGCGACGAGCATCAGCGCGGCCGCGACGAGGAGGAGGCCGAGCAGGCGGCGTCGATGCATAGGTCCGTGAGTCTAGGAAGCGGCGGCCGGCCGAGGCGCTGCTCATGGATCCACTAGCGTCGACGCCCGTGCGAGCGCCCGCCGACAAGATCAGCGCCCCGTTCTTCCCGGCCGGCGCGCAATGGGTGAACGTCGCGGGCCTGCGCATGGACCAGCAGATCGGCCGCCCCGTGCTGATCGAGTTCTGGGACTTCTGCCGCGCCAACTCGCTGCGCACCCTCGCCTACACGCGCGCCTGGCACGAGCGCTACGCCGCGGCCGGCCTGCGCGTCGTCTCGGTGCACGCGGGCGGCTATCCCCCCTCCCAGGCTCCCGAGCAGGTGCGAGCGGCGGTCCGGCGGCTGGGCATCGAGCACCCCGTGCTGCTCGACCCAGAGTTCAAGCTCTGGCGTGAATACGGCAACGAGGCCTGGCCGGCGCGCTATCTCTTCGACCAGCGCCTGCGGCTGTTCTCGATGCACTACGGCGAGGGCGCCTACGACGAGACGCAGGCGGAGATCTGCGAGCTGCTCGAGGTCGACCCCGAGCCGCTGCGCCCGCGGCACCCAGAGGACGTGCCGGGCACCGCCGTCGGGCGGCCGACGACCGAGCAGGCCGGCGCCTGGTCGGGACCCTACGAGGCGGGCGCGGTGTGGGCCGTGCTGGAGCCGCTGCCCGGTGCGCCGGCCGGCGCCACGGTACGCGCCAACGGCCGCGCGATCGCCGTCCCCCACGCGGGCTGCTTTGCCCTCGTCGAGCACGAGCGACATGAGACCGGCGTGCTCGAGCTCGAGGTCGGCGACGGCGTGCGCTGCCACGCGGTGCAGTTCACCCCCGGCCGCCTGGGCTGAGCTCGCTACCGGGGACGCCGGCCAGCAGGCGCTCCAGGCGCGGCGGGCCGTCGTCCTCGAGCACGACCGCGCCGCCCGGCCAGTACGGGCTCGCGGGGCGCGGGCCGCTGCCCATGAAGAGCGTCTCGTAGATCCAGTTGCCGGTGTTGTGCAGCTGGATGCCGCCCGGAGTGCGCCACTGCGCGGCG
>JBBSQG010000176.1:0-6459 GCA_038258125.1 Solirubrobacterales bacterium | reverse complement strand
GGCCCGGACACGCCGCTGGGGCTGGACAGCGAGCAGATCTTCCTGCGCGAGCTGACGGTCTGCTCGAGCTGGTCGGCCGGCCCGGCCGACATGCGCGCCGCCCACGCCCTCCTTGCGGGCGGGACGATCGACCCGCTGCAGCTCGTCACCCACCGGCTCGGGCTCGCGGAGACCGCGCGCGCTCTGGACCTGCAGCGCCGCGGCGAGGCGATCAAGGTCGTGGTGCTGCCGTGAAGGCCGCCCTGCTGTACGGCCCCGACGACCTGCGCGTCGAGGACGTCCAGGAGCCCGTCGGCGAGGTGCTCGTCCGCGTCGAGGCGGCGACCGCCTGCGCGACCGACGTCAAGTGCCTGCGCTACGGCCATCTCATCCTCGGCCCCTACCCGGCGCGCTTCGGCCACGAGACCGCCGGCGTGCGCGAGGACACCGGCGCGCGCGTGCTCGTCGGCGACTCGGTGCCCTGCGGCGCCTGCAGACCCTGCGCCGCCGGCCACACGCAGCTGTGCCAGCGGATGACCTGGGTGCTGGGCGGCTTCGCCGAGCGGATCGCGGCGCCCGCGGCCGCGCTGCATGCCGTGCCGAGCGGGCTGGAGGCCGCCGGAGCGGCGATGGCCGAGCCGCTCGCCGCCGCCGTCCACGCGGTGGAGCGGGCCGGCGATGCGGCGCGCACGGCCGCCAGGGCGGCGGTGCTCGGCGGCGGGACGATGGGGCTCATGCTCGCGCGCCTGCTGCACCTCCGCGGCTGCAGCGTGACGCTGGCCGACCGTCACGCCGAGCGGCGCGCGCAGGCCACCGGACTCGGAGCACGGGCCGTCGAGGCGCTGGACGAGGGGGCCTACGAGCTTGTCATGGAGGCCGTCGGCCGGCCGGAGGCCTGGAACCCTGCGATCGCGGCGTCGGCGCCCGGCGCGACCGTCGTGCTCGTCGGCGGCTGCCCGTCGGGCTGCGACGTCACGCTGCCGGCGGGTCCGCTGCACTACGCCGAGCTCGACATCCGCGGGGCGTTTCACCACACCCCGGCCGAGGTCGACCACGCGCTCGATCTACTGGCGTGCGGCGACGTCGACTGGCGCGCGCTGGCCGGTCCGGTGATCGGCCTGGACGAGCTGCACGCGGCGCTCGTGCGACCGACGACGGGCGAGGCGCGCAAGCTCGTCGTCGACCCGCGTCGATAGCCTGCCGCCGCTATGGCGGTACGGATTGTCACCGACAGCACCCACTACCTGCCCGCCGAGCTGTTCGCGGCGCACGGCCTGCACGAGGTCTCGCTCTACGTCAAGCTCGGCGAGACGCTGCGGCGCGAGAGCGACATGACCGACCTGCCCGCATTCTGGGACCGGATGCGGTCGGGCAACGAGCAGCCGACGACGTCGCAGCCGTCGATCGGCGACTTCGTGGAGTGCTACGAGCCGCTGCTGGCGGCCGGTCACGAGATCCTCTCCATCCACCTCTCGGCGGGCATCTCGGGCACGTACGACTCCGCGCTGCAGGCGCGCGCGCAGCTCGCCGAACGCGGCCTGGCCGACCGCATCGAGGTGCTCGACTCACGCACGGTGTGCGGCGGTCTCGGCCTCACGCTGCTCGCAGCGGCCGCGAAGGCGGGCTCGGGCGCGAGCCTGGCCCACGTCGCCGAGCACGTCCAGGCGGCGCGCTCCGGGCTGCGGATCTGGTTCGTGCTCGACACGCTGGAGTACCTGCGCCGCGGCGGCCGCGTCGGCGGCGCTCAGGCCTGGCTTGGCGGTGCGCTGAAGATCAAGCCGATCCTGTCGCTGGAATCCCAGATCGAGCCGGTCGAGCGCGTGCGCACGGCCGGCCGCGCGTTCGAGCGGATGGTCGAGTACATGCGCACGCTGCACGCCGACGGCGCCGACGGCTGGTGCGTGCAGCACATCCAAGCGTCCGCCGAGGCGCAGCGGCTCGTCGAGCGCGGGACCGAGATCTTCGGCTGCGCGCCGCGCTTCGTCGGCGAGGTCGGGCCGGTGATCGGCGCCCACGCCGGCCCGGGGATGATCGGCGTCGGCGGGCTGCCAGCGACCGCGCTGGACTGATCGCGCGGGAGGCAGATCCGCGCCAGAGCACGCCCTGAGAGGCATCGGCGACTCGCGTGCTCGACCAGGGAGGCAGGCGACCCCCGACCTCGCCGCATCCCCAACTGGGCAACGCATGGCGGCTTCGGGGTGGATATAGCCCCGAAACCGCCATCGCCACGCTCGCTCCTCGCGCAATCCGGCAGCAGCGGACATCCGCCGAACGCCGCTCGTACTCGCGCAGCGCGGCACTCGCCGGCATAGAGTTGGCGCGAGCACCGCCACCGGCGGTCCTCTGAGACGAGGATCGACCCGCGGCGCTGCCAGTATGTCGGGATGGCCGAGGCCACCGACCACGCCGACACCCCCGCGCCGTGTCCCGCGCGCCCGTCCGACGAATCCGAGCTGGGCTTCCGGCGCCGGGCGATGGTGCGCTGGTTCGATCCCCACCAGCTCGTCGACACGGCCGTCCGCGTGCTTGTGTCGGGGGTCTTCAGCGCCTACGCGGACAACCGCGAGCTGCAGGCGCGCGAACCCGACGAGGTCTGGGATCGATCCGACCGCGCCGACCTGTGGGTCGACTACGTGGCCGATCTCGGCGACGGCTGGAACTCGACGTACACGATCGCCCGGCTGCTGGCCTCCGAGGAGCTCGAGGTCGACTGGGACGGCGAGCCGCTGGCCACCGAGCGCGGCCGGATCCTCGTGATGGGCGGCGATCAGGTCTATCCGGTGCCCAAGGCGACGGAGTACGAGAACCGCATGCTCGGCCCGTACCGCTCGGCGCTGCCCTGTCCGCGCGGGGAGGCGCCCGAGCTGTTCGCCGTCGCGGGAACCCACGACTGGTACGACGGCCTGGTGAACTTCACGAGCATCTTCTGCCGCAACCGCTGGATCGGCGGCTGGCGGACGCGCCAGCACCGCAGCTACTTCGCGATCCGGCTGCCCAACGGCTGGTGGCTGTGGGGCATCGACATCCAGTTCGGGGCCTGGATCGACGAGTCGCAGCTGCGCTACTTCGCCCGCGTCGCCGCCGAGCAGATGCAGCCCGGCGACCGCGTCGTGCTGTGCATGTCCAAGGAGGTCGACAGCGGGCGCAAGCAGGACGAGGTCCACTCCGACCGCGACGTCGCCTACCTCGAGCAAGAGATCATCGAGCGCAACGGGGGGCGGCTGCTGCTGTACCTCAAGAGCGGCAAGCACTACTACTCGCGCTTTGAGGAGGAGGACGGCCCGCGCCACCACATCGAGTCCGGCGGCGGTGGCGCCTTCCTGCATCCGACCCACAACCTGCCCGAGCGCGCGATGCTGCCCGGACCTGACGGCGCCGCCTACCGGCGGGCCGGCACGTACCCGGCGGCGGCGGTGTCCAAGCGGCTGCGCAAGCGGATCTGGCTCGTCCCCGCCTACAACCTGCCGCTCGCGGCCGTGTTCGGCACCGTCCAGGTGCTGCTCGTGTTCATGCTCGGCCTGCACCTCGACGATCGCCACGTCGGCCTCGGCATCCCCGACCTGCTGCGGGCGATGTGGGAGAGTCCGACGGCGTTTCTCATCAGCCTCGTCGTGTGCGCGTCGCTGGCCGGGATGGTGCGCTTCGCCCACGACGCCAAAGGGGTCGGCCGCGTCGCGCTCGGGCTGGCACATTCGACGCTGCAGGTGCTCAGCGTCTCGGGCGTGCTGATGCTGTCGTCGTACCTGTCGACGACGTTTGGCCTGGACGGCGTGCCGTCGCTGCTGGCCTTCATTGGCCTCGTGTGGTTCGTCGGCGGGATCTCCGGCATGGTCGGGATGGCCGGCTACCTGTGGGCGACCGGCTACCTGGGTCTGCACGGCACCGAGGGCTACGCGCCGCTGCACCACCAGGACCTCAAGCACATCCTGCGCCTGCACGTGGGCGCCGACGGAGCGCTGACGGTCTACCCGATCGCCGTCGATCGCGTCGGGCGTGCCTGGCGGCTGTGCCCGGATGGCGCCGCCCACGAGCCGTGGTTTGCCCCCGTCGGGTCCGAGCCGGCACTACACCTCATCGAGGCGCCAATTCGCATCGAGCCGACGGCCGCGGCCGCTCAAGGAGCGGTCAAGCGGGCTTGGGCTTCGGCCGCTCCGGGCTGACCGGCGGCGGGGCGGGAGGCTCGGGCCGCGGCGGCACGTCGGAGGGTGGTACGTCGTCGGGCAGGAGCACCGTGTCCGAGGTGATCGTCTTGTCGGCGAAGTACTCCTTGAGCAGGATCTGGATCGAGGCGGCGATCGGGATCGCGACAAGCGCGCCGACCACGCCGAGCAGCGCCGCGCCGGCGAGGATCGCGACGATCACGGCCAGCGGATGCACGTTGACGGTGCGCTTGAAGATGAACGGCTGCAGGACGTTGTTCTCGACCTGCTGGTAGACGATCAGGAAGATCCCGTAGATGATCGTCGCGCTCGGGAAGTCCGTGAACAGCGTGACGATGAGGATCAGCACGCCGCCGATCGTCGCGCCGACGAGCGGGATCAGGCCGAAGAAGGACATCATCACGGCGAGCGGGACCGCGAACGGCACGCCGAGCAGCGTCAGGACGATGAACGTCAGGATGCCGTTGATCGAGGTGATAGTGAGCGCGCCGCCGACATAGCCGGACACCGATTTGTAGATCCGCTCGGCGATGCCGCGCAGGCGCTCCTCGCGGTGGCGGCCGAAGCGCGTGATGAGGAAGCTCGCGATCCGCTTGCCGTCGAGCAGCAGGAAGAACGTCATCGTGAGGATCGTCAGCGTCTGAAACGCGGCGTTGACGACGCCTGAGGCGATGCTCTGCAGCGCGCCGGCGGCATCGCCGAGCTTGTCGGGCAGCTTGTTGGCCTCGTCCTGCAGCTTGGACGTGATGTCGTACTTGTTGTCGAACTTGCGGATCGTCTTGTTCTCGCGCAGGTCGCTGACGTAGCCGGGGATGTCGCGCGACAGGTCGGTCGCGCCGTTGACGACGGGGGGCACGATCAGCGACAGCACACCACCGAACACGCAGACGATGAGCACGTAGACGAGCAGGATCGACGCCGCGCGCGGCAGCCGCGCGCGGGTGCAGAAGAAGTCGACCGCCGGGCCGAGCGCGACGGCGAGGAAGACCGCGATCCCCAGCAGCAGCAGCGTGCTGCGGATCTGGACGAGCAGGTACAGCAGGGCCGAGAACGCCGCGACGGAGAGCATGATGCGCGCGATCTGGCGCGTGGTCAGGGCATCCCAGACGGACACGCCCGGGAATCTAGGCCGCGGCTCGGACGGCGTGCTCGCCTGGGCCGACTCTCCCGCGTCACACCTGCAGATGTGACGGCTGCGGCGGACCGGTTCGTCGATCCGTCACTCGTGCACGCATGCCATGCAGAGCGACGGATGGTGCCGGTGCGTGCGCGGATCGGTCACGTTGATGGAGGGCGCGCGCCGAAGATCCGGCCACCATCTCCCGCGCTCGACCTGTTGCTGTCGGTGGTCAGCGCCTGCGCCGGAACAGCCCGCCGAAGGCGGCGATCCCGCCGCCGATGACGAAGCCCGCGACGGCGGCCCCGATCACCGCCTGCTTCTGGTGCTTGACGATCTGGCCACGCCAGTCGGTGAGGACGGCGATCTCGCTCTGCAACCGCTCCATCGAGGTCCCGAGCTCCTTGCGGTTGGCCTCGATCGAGGCGCGGATCTGCTCGGGTGTGCGCCCCATGCTCAGCTCTTCTTCTTGCGGAACTTCAGCGTCTTGCGGATCTTGCCGGCCTCGTCGATCGCCATCTTCGGCACAGGCGGCGAGCTGCTCTTGAAGAACTTCGCCGCCAGGTAGCCCGCCAGGCCGCCCATCAGGAACAGCAGGCCGGCGACGACGAAGAAGCCCCAGAAGAATGCGCCGTTGTCGACCGGCAGCACGTACCAGGCCAGCCAGGCGAAGCCGTGCAGCAAGAACAGCAGGCCGACGACGACGAAGATCCCCGCCGCGATGCCGATGACGATCCCGCGCAGCAGACCGGTGACCTTCTCGGTGACCTCCGCCTTGGCGAGCTCGATCTCCTCGTGGACGAGCAGCGAGACGCGCTCGCTGATCTCGGTGACCGTTTGGGCCAGGTCGTGGGTGGGGCTGTCAGTTGCCAAGGCGCCGAAGGATCATGGCAGCCACGAGGCCGCCGGCGAACGCTGCCGCGACGACGAGCTCTGGGCGCTCGTTGGCAAGCTCCATCACCGGTTCCTGCCACGAGGGGCCAGGTCCCGGCCCGGGCCCCGGGCCGGCGGCGTGGCCGGAGGCGAACGCCTCGCCGGCGTCGCCGAGCGGGGTCACCGGCACGGCGGCGGCCTCTGGCGTGACGACCGCCACCGGCTGCTCGGCGACGGGAAACGGCATCGGCTCGGGCGCCGCCGAGGGTTCATGCTGATGGATGGCAAACGACGCCGACGCGACGGGATCGACCGCGGGCGGGTCGTCGG
>JBBSQG010000175.1:0-6472 GCA_038258125.1 Solirubrobacterales bacterium | reverse complement strand
TGTCGGTCCTCGCCGAGCTCCAGCGCGAACTCATCGTCGCCAACACGCGCGACGGCCTCGCCGCGGCCCGCGCACGAGGACGCAACGGTGGCCGACGGCCAAGTCTCAACGCCGACCAGGTCGCACTCGCCCAGCGGCTCTACGACGCCGGCGAACACACCGTGCAGCAGATCGCCGACATCTTCAGCGTCCCACGCACCACGGTCTACGGCCACCTCAACAACGCGACCAAGGGCAAACGCCCAGGCTCACAACGGTCGCCGACGGTGCCGGCCGCCGCGTCGACGGGCTGAGTCGCCGGATCAGCGCGGTTGGCGGCTGGTGACAGCGTTCTTACCAGCACCCCAGATTCGCCACGACCGACAGCGCGCGGCGCCGGATGGGTATGCCCGCGCTCTAGGGTCTGTGGGACGGTGTCGCGAGGAGCGTGGTGATGTCCCATCCAGAAGGCGGGCAGGAACAGATGACCACGGGGCGGTCGGTGGTCGTGCTGAGCGACGGCGTGCGGGGCGATCGCGAGGCGATCGCGCAGGCGCTGCGGTCGCTCGCGGGCGTCACCAGCGTCCTCCATATGGCCGACATGGGCAGTCAGGAGCGTGATCCGGGCACGGCGGCGAGCCCGGAGGCGATCGTGTTCCAGACGCTCGGCGTCGCAGTCCTCGAGTGCGATCCGGCCCAGCTGTCCGCCATGCACCGAGCCGCCGATGACCCCGGGGCGGCCATCCTGGCGGTCGAGCCCGAGCGCGTCATGCGGGCGATTGAGACCGAGCCGGGCGAGCGCGCTGCCCCGATCGCCGACGACGAAGCCTTCACGTGGGGACTGCGGGCCACGGCCGTCGATGCGGCGACCGCGACCGGTCGCGGGGTGCGGATCGCCGTGCTCGACACCGGTCTGGATCTCGCCCATCCGGACTTCGCCGGCCGCTCGATCACGTCGCAGTCGTTCGTCGTAGGCGAGCCCGTGCACGATGGCCACGGACATGGCACGCACACGACGGGGACGGCGTGCGGATCCGCCGATCCGCCCGTCGGCCGTCGCTACGGCGTCGCCGCTGAGGCCGAGATCTTCGCCGGCAAGGTCCTCAACGACGCGGGGTTCGGGACCGATGCGAGCGTCCTGGCGGGCATCGACTGGGCGATCACGAGCGCCTGCCAGGTCATCTCGATGTCGCTCGGGGCCGACATCCGCGAGGTCTCGACGGTCTATGAGACCGTCGGCCGGCGGGCGCTCGCCGCCGGCACGCTGATCGTCGCGGCGGGCGGCAACAACGCCAGCCGTTCGATCGGCAACCTGGGCTTCGTGGGCGTGCCCGCCAACAGCCCGTCGATCATGGCGGTCGCCGCGGTCGACGCGAACCTGCGGGTTGCGGACTTCTCGGCGGCGAGCAACCCGGTGGCGGGCGGCCAGGTCGACATCGCGGCCCCCGGCGGCGATGTGTACTCGTCGTGGCCGATGCCACAGCGCTACAACACGATCTCCGGCACGAGCATGGCCACGCCGCACGTTGCCGGCCTCGCGGCGCTGTGGGCGCAGACGAGCGGCCTGCAGGCGCAGGAGCTCTGGGACGCCCTGATCGGCTCCGCGCAGAGGCTCGATCTGCCCGCCACCGATGTCGGCGTTGGGCTCGCGCGGGCGCCCGCGCCGGACTGACCACAGACCGATGCGCCAGCTCGTGACCGTGACGGTCGATGCTGCGCACGCCGGCGCGCTCGACGCCGTCGCACGACGGCTGGGCGACGTCGGGTTCGATGTCGATCAGGTGCTCGCCGCGCTGGGCGTCATCACCGGCACGGTCGACGAGGCTCGGCTCGCGCTCCTGGAGGGCGTCGAGGGCGTCGCCGGGGTCGAGCCGCAGAGGGGCTTTCAGCTCGCGCCGCCGGACTCCGACGTGCAGTAGACACGCGGCTGCCCACCATTGGTGCCGCCGGTCGCGACAGGCGCCACGACCGCGTTGACGGACCCGGCGTGTGGTGGGAGATCGGCGGGCGGCTTTCGCCCGCAGCGGCCTACGCTCGAGCGCTGCTGGTGTAGCTGGATGGTGCTTCGGATCGGCGCGGGCGGCTGCGCACGTACCGCGTGCCCTCGGCCGCGAGCGTGACGACCGCCGCCACACCGAGACCGAGCAGCAGCCCCTTGAGCGGGTTGCCCTCGAAGGCGTGGCCGCCGACATAGCCGACGAGCCCGCAGTAGACGCCCCACGCGACGGCCGCACCCGCGCCGAAGACGGTGAAGCGGCTCCAGCGGTAGTTGACGGCACCGGCGGTCAGCGTGACCGCGGTGCGTGCACCGGGGAAGTAGCGGGCGACGAGGATGATCATGGCGCCGCGCGTGTCGAGCGAGTGTTGCGCGCGATCCAGCGCCGCCCGGCGACGGCTGCCGGCGACGGCGCGGGCGTAGAGGCGCGGGCCGCTGAGCCGGCCGAGCCAGTACGAGGCCTGATCGCCGGCGAAGGCGCCCAGCGCGGCGGCGAGGATCACGAGCGCAAGCTCCGGCACGCCGGTGGCGGCGAAGACGCCCGCGGTGATGACCGAGGTCTCGCTGGGGACGATCGGGAAGAAGCCGTCGATCGCCGCGAGCGCGAACAGCACGAGGTACAGCCAGGGCGAGGCCACGAGGTCTTCGAGGTAGGGGAGGATGGTGTCGGTCATGGCCTGACCAGCCTGCTCGGCGACGGCTCGCCGGGCCAGCCGGGCTGCCCCGGGGGCAGGGTGCGGTTATCCCTACGTACGCCATCTAGGCTGCGGCGGATGTACACGACGTTCACCCCGTCGCACCGGGGCGGGTGCGGCTCGCCGCTCGTCTGCCTACACGGGTTCACCGGCACCTGGCGCGCGTGGGAGCTCGTCCTGCCGATGCTCGAGCGCGAGCACGACGTGCTCGCCCTCACCCTGCCCGGCCACGCGGGCGGACCGCCGATCCAGGGCGACGTGAGCTCCGAGCTCGTCGCCGACGCCGTCGAGCGCGCGCTGGACGCTGCCGGCTGGGACACCGCGCACATCGTCGGCAACTCGCTTGGCGGGTACGTCGCGCTGCAGCTCGCCGCGCGGGGGCGGGCCGAATCGGTCGTCGCGCTGGCCCCCGCCGGCGGCTGGGCTGCGGGCGACACCTCCTACCTGAAGACCGCCGACTTCTTCGCGACGCTGCAGGAGGAGATGAAGCGCGTCGCGCCGCACGCCGAGTCGGTCGTCGCGACGGACGCCGGCCGCCGCCAGGCGACGCAGCTGATCACGACGAACTACGCGCACATCCCGACCGAGCTGCTCGTCAACCACATCGTCGGGATCGCCGCCTGCGCGTGGACGCGGCCGCTCATCGAGCAGGCGGTGCGCGACGTCTACCCGCTCGACGCGGCGCAGATCAGCTGCCCACTGCGGATCGTCTGGGGCACGGGCGACCGGCTCCTGCCGTGGCCGTGGACGGCAGTCCGCTTCCGCGAGGATTGGGTCCCGCACGCCGAGTGGGTCGAGCTCGACGGCGTCGGCCACTGCCCGCAGCTCGACGTCCCGCTCGAGACGGCGCAGCTCATCACCGGCTTCACCGCGCGCTGATCAGGTACCGCAGAACGTCTGGTATCCGGCGCCAAAGTCCTTCGATGCCGGCGCCGCGTAGGAGTCCAGCCCGGCGCGCTCGGTGAACGGCTCGGCGAGCACGTCGACGAGTCGTTCGAACGGTCCCAGGTCGCCGTCCGTCGCAGCCGTCAGCGCCGCTTCGACGAGGTGGTTGCGCGGAACGTACAGCGGATTGACCTGATCCATCGCGTCGGCGACGCGCGCCGGGTCGGCCGCCTCGGCCATCAGCCGCGCCCGCCAGCGCTCGATCCACGGCGCCGGCGCCGCCGGGTCCGCGAAGAGCGTGCGCAGCGGTCCCTCGTCGCCGCGCAGCGACGCCGCCAGCGCCCGGAAGCACGACGTGAAGTCGACGCCCTGCGCCTGCATGAGTGCCAGCAGCTCCTCGCCCAGCTCGACGTCGTCGGGCTGCGACTCGGCCAGGCCGAGCTTGGCTCGCAGCCCGCGGCGCCAGTACGTCTCGTAGCGGTCGGGGAAGGACTGCAGCAGCGCGGTCGCGGCGGCGATCGCCGCGTCGGCGTCGGCGTCGAACAAGGGCAGGAGCGACTCGGCGAGGCGGGACAGGTTCCATTGTGCGATCGGCGGCTGGTTGACGTAGGCGTAGCGGCCGCCGTGATCGATCGAGCTGAATACCGTCGCCGGGTCGTAGGCGTCCATGAATGCGCATGGGCCGTAGTCGATCGTCTCGCCGGAGATCGCCATGTTGTCGGTGTTCATCACGCCGTGGATGAAGCCGACGTGCATCCATCGCGCGATCAGCGCGGACTGGGCGTCGAGGACCTGCTCGAAGAACGCGAGATAGGGATTCTCTGCCTCGGCCACCTCCGGGTAATGGCGGGCGATCGCGTAGTCGGCGAGCCGGCGCACGAGCGGCGGACCGCCCTGCAGCGCCGCGTACTGAAAGGTGCCGACCCGGATATGGCTCGCCGCCACGCGGGTCAGCACTGCGCCGGGCAGCGGCGTCTCGCGAAGCACCGGCTCGCCGGTCGCCACGACGGCCAGTGCCCGCGTCGTGGGGATGCCGAGTGCGTGCATCGCCTCGCCGAGGACGTACTCGCGCAGCATCGGGCCGACCGCGGCCTTGCCGTCGCCACCGCGGGCGAACGGCGTGCGGCCCGATCCCTTCAGGTGCAGGTCGCGGCGGTGGCCGTGGACGTCGAGGACCTCGCCCAGCAGCAGCGCGCGCCCGTCGCCGAGGCGCGGTTGGAGATGGCCGAACTGATGGCCGGAGTAGGCCTGCGCCACCGGTGATGAACCCGGGACCGTCGCGCGGCCCGCGAGCACGGCGACGCCGCCGGCGCTCCGCAGCGCCTGCGGATCGGCGCGTAGCTCGGCCGCGAGCGGCTCGTTGAGCGCCAGTAGGCGCGGCGACGGCGCGTCGTCGCCGTGCCAGGGCTCGTACAGGCCGGCCAGCGCGTCGACGTAGGTGTTTTGCAGCGCGAACAGCGGGCGAGCGGCGATGCTCATGCCCTCCAGGCTAACGACGGGGTGAGCGCGCCCGCGTGATCCCGGTGCTGTGTTGACCGAGCGGCCTCGCGCGGGCGCCAGCGCAAGCCGCACACTCGTCGATCAACGCCACCTATTCTCGCGGGCATGGCTGATTCCGACGATGCGCTGTTCGGTGCCGACCACGTCCGCGTCTACCGCGAGAGCGGCGGTGAGCGCGGCTATGACTGGCGCCGCGGCACGAAGATCCCGCTGCTCACGACCACCGGAGGCGACGATCGAGGTCAAGGCCGACACCGTGGCGGTCACGGCGTCGGTCGCCGAGGGCGACGAGCGGGGGCGTCTGTGGGCGCTGATGAACGAGGCGTGGCCGGACTACGACAGCTTCCAGGGCAAGACCGACCGCGAGATTCCCGTCGTCGTGCTCACGCCACGGTAACGCTCGTCTCGGCAGGCCCTGTCGATCTCCGCGCACGCCGTTCGTCTCATAGGCGACCATCCACCGACAGGAGGACGCGATGAGGTACATGCTGCTGATCCACCAGGGTTCGACGCCGCTGCCGGGCACAGCGGAGTGGGATGCCCTGTCCGACGAGGAGCGAGGCGCCGTGTTCGCCGCCTACCAGGCGGTCAACCAGACCCCCGGCATGACCCCCGGCGAGCGGATGCAGGGACCGGAGCTGGCCACGACGGTGCGCGTCCAGGACGGGCAGACGCTCACGACCGACGGGCCGTTCGCCGAGATGAAGGAGGCGATCGGCGGCTACTGCTTCCTGGAGGCCGACGACCTCGACGCCGCGATCGAGCTCGCCGTGCGGATCCCGGCCGCCTCGATGGGCGGCGCCGTCGAGGTGCGCCCGCTCGTGTGACGCTGCTCGAGCAGACCTTCCACGAGCAGTGGGGGCGCGTGCTCGCCGCCCTGATCGGCTTCCTCGGCGACTTCGAGCTCGCCGAGGAGGCCGCCCAGGAGGCGTTCGCGACGGCGGCGGCGTGCTGGCCGCGCGACGGCGCACCGGCCAATCCCGGCGCCTGGCTGCTGGCGACGGCGCGCAACCGCGCGATCGACCGCGTCCGCCGCGAGCGGACGCTGGCGGCGAAGACGCGACTGCTCGAGCTCGAGGCGCGCCGGCCGGGCGCCCAGGACGGAGTCGACGCGGCGAACGATTCGAGCTTCCCCGACGAGCGCCTGGAGCTGATCTTCACGTGCTGCCATCCGGCGCTGGCCAGCGAGGCTCAGGTCGCCCTGACTCTGCGCACGCTCGGCGGTCTCAGCACGGCCGAGATCGCGCGTGCGTTCCTCGTCGCCGAGCCGGCGATGGCGCAGCGGCTCGTGCGCGCCAAGGCGAAGATCAAGCACGCCGCGATCCCCTTCCGCGTGCCGGCCGACCACCTGCTGCCCGATCGGCTCGCCGCGGTGATGGCCGTCGTCTACCTGATCTTCAACGAGGGCTACGGCGGC
>JBBSQG010000174.1:0-6480 GCA_038258125.1 Solirubrobacterales bacterium | reverse complement strand
TTGATCTCACAGAGTGTCGCGTCGTAGGACCGCATGAGCTTGCTCGCCTTGGGCACACTCGCGGCATTCGCGCATCCGCTGCGCGAGGTCGCGGCACCAGCGGTTGCCACCCAGCCTCCAAACAGCACGACAACCGCTGTCGCAATCGTGACCCCGCGCGACAATGTCCAGCCCCCCTCGAAACGGCGAAGCCGGAAGTATAGGCAGCAGACATCCTCCTGACCTGACGCGCCGGCCGCCCCGCGCGATCGCCGGGTGGCGCCGAGCCCGGGCCTATGCTCAACTGGGATGCCCGACACCGCTGCATCGGACCGGATCGCCGAGCTTCTCGCCGGCCTGAACCCACCCCAGCGCGACGCGGTCACGCACGGCGAGGGGCCGCTGCTGATCCTGGCCGGCGCGGGCACCGGCAAGACGCGCGTGCTGACGCACCGGATCGCGTTCCTCGAGCGCACCGGCATGGCGCGCGCGAACGAGATCCTCGCGATCACGTTCACGAACAAGGCGGCGCAGGAGATGCGCGAGCGCGTCGAGCTGCTGCTCGGGCGACGCACGCGTGCGATGTGGGTGATGACCTTCCACGCCGCCTGTGCGCGGATGCTGCGCGCGGAGGCCGAGAAGCTCGGCTACACACGCCAGTTCACGATCTATGACCAGGCCGACGGCCGCCGGCTCGTCAAGCGCTGCCTGGACGCCAACAACGTCGACACGAAGCGCTACACGCCCGGCGCGGTCCACCACCAGATCTCCGACGCGAAGAACAAGCTGCGCGACAGCGAGGCCTACGGCCAGCTCGTCGGCTCCTACTTCGAGCAGACGGTCGCGGATGCCTACCGGATGTACGAGCGCGAGCTGCACCGCATGAACGCGATGGACTTCGACGACCTGCTCGTCAACGCCGTCATGGTCCTGCAGCTCTTCCAGGAGGTCCGCGACCGCTACAGCACGGCGTTTCGCCACGTGCTCGTCGACGAGTACCAGGACACCAACGCCGTCCAGTACCGCTGGCTGCAGCTGCTCGTCGGCGAGCATCGCAACCTCGCGGTGGTGGGCGACGACGCGCAGTCGATCTACTCCTTCAGAGGAGCGGACATCTCGAACATCCTCAACTTCGAGGACGACTACGTCGACGCGCACGTGATCAAGCTCGAGCAGAACTACCGTTCGACGCAGACGATCCTCAGCGCCGCCAACGCGGTGATCGCGCACAACCGCGAGCAGAAGCCCAAGTCGCTGTGGACCAACCACGGTGACGGCGATGCGATCCGGATCCGCGAGCTCGACGACGAGCATGCCGAGGGGCGCTACGTCGTCGGCGAGATCGAGCGGCTCGTCGATGAGGGCGCCAGCCGCGCGGAGATCGCCGTCTTCTACCGCACGAACGCGCAGTCGCGGGTGATCGAGGACACGCTCGTGCGGCGCGACATCTCCTACCAGGTGATCGGCGGCACGAAGTTCTACGAGCGCGCCGAGATCAAGGACGCGATCGCCTACCTGACCGTGCTCGGCAACCCGCAGGACGTCGTCTCCTTCACGCGGATCGTCAACTCGCCACGGCGCGGGATCGGCCAGACGTCGCTCGGTCGCGTCGTCGCGCACGCCGACGCGATGGAGATCTCGATCTGGGATGCGGCGGCGAGTGCGGACACAGTACCCGGCCTCGGCACGGCCGCCGTACGCGCGCTGAGCCGCTTCATGGTGACGATGCAGACGCTGCGTGAGCGCGCCGAGCAAGCCGTGCCGATCGGCGACCTGCTCGAGTCGCTGCTGCACGACGTCGGCACCATCGACGCGCTGAAGGCCGAGCGCACGATCGAGGCGCAGGGCCGCGAGGAGAACCTCGCCGAGCTCGTCGAGGTCGCGCGCGAGTTCGACGCCACGGCCGAGGACGACGAGAACACGCTCGACGTCTTCCTGCAGGGCGTCGCGCTCGTCGCCGACGCCGATACGCGCACCGACGACGAGGGGCTCGTCACGCTCATGACGATCCACAACGCCAAGGGGCTCGAATACCCGATCGTGTTCATCGCCGGCATGGAGGAGGGCGTCTTCCCGCACTCGCGCGCGCTCGACGAGGGCGGCCTGGAGGAGGAGCGCCGCCTGGCTTACGTCGGCGTGACGCGGGCGATGCGCGCGCTGTATCTCACGAGCGCGCGCCGCCGGGCCGTGTTCGGCGCCACCCAGTACGGCATGCGCTCGCGGTTTCTCGACGAGATCCCGCGCGAGCTGACCGACCGCGCCGACGTGCCGAGGATTCGCCCCGGTGTGGCGGCGCAGCGGCCGGGGGCGTGGGCGTCGTCCTCGCGCTCGCAGGAGTCGGCGCCCTCCTACCGACTCGGCGACGATGTGTCCCACGCGGCCTTCGGCGCCGGCGTCGTGACCGGCGTCGAGGCGGGCGGGATCGTCGTCGTGCGTTTCGCCGGCGACGGCAGCGAGCGCAAGCTGATGGCCGAATACGCTCCGATCACCAAGCTCTGAACAGAACTAAAATCACCGACATGGCAGCCGAAATCATCGATGGAAAGGCGATCGCCGCCGACGTGCGCGCGGCCGTCGCGCGCGACGTCATCGCGTTCGCGGAGGAGTTCGACGGCGCGCGCCCGGGCCTGGCCACGATCCTCGTCGGCGACGATCCGGCGTCGGCCGTCTACGTCAAGGGCAAGCAGAAGGCCTGCGCCGAGGTCGGCATGCAGGGCTTCAACTTCCCGCTGCCTGCCGACGTCCCCCGGCAGGAGGTCGTGTCGCTGATCGACCGCCTCAACGCCGACCCCGAGGTGAGCGGGATCCTCTGCCAGCTTCCGGTGCCCGCCCACCTCGACGGCGTCGAGCTGACCGGGCTGATCGACGCGAGCAAGGACGTCGACGGGCTCACCGCGGTGAGCGCCGGTCTGCTCGCGCTCGGGCGCGACGGGCTGCGGCCGTGCACCCCGTCGGGCGTCATGCACCTGCTCGCCGTCGCCGGCGCCGACCTGGAGGGCGCCGAGGTGGTCGTGATCGGGCGCTCGAACCTGTTCGGAAAGCCGATGGCGCAGTTGCTGCTCGGCGCCAACGCGACGGTCACGATGTGCCACTCGCGCACACGCGACCTGCCCGCGGTGTGCCGTCGCGCCGACGTGCTGATCGCCGCCGTCGGCCGGGCGCAGATGGTCAAGGCCGACTGGGTCAAGCCCGGCGCCACGGTGATCGACGTCGGGATGAACCGCGCCGATGGCAAGCTCGTCGGCGATGTCGACTTCGCGGCGGTCACGGAGGTCGCGAGGGCGATCACGCCCGTTCCGGGCGGCGTCGGCCCGATGACGATCGCGTTTCTGCTGCGCAACACGCTGCGGGCCGCGCGCCTGCAGCGCGCGGCGGCGGTACTGGCGTGATGGACCCGCGCCGGTTGCGCGGCGGGGAGCTGCTGGCGGCGGTGGGCGCCGTCGGCCTGGCCGTGGTGCTGTTCGTGGACTGGTTCGGCGGACGGTCGGGCTGGTCGACGTTGACGGTCGGCCGCGTGATGCTCGTGCTGACTATCGCGCTCGCGCTGACCTTCGTCGTCATCACGCTCAGTGCGCGCGCCGTCTCGATGGCGACCTCCTCGGCGACGGTCACGGTCGGCTTCGGCACGCTCACTCTGCTGTACCTCCTCTTCCGCGTCGGGATCAACGAGCCCGGTCCGAACGCGCTCGTCAGCGTCGACACCGGCGCCTATCTCGGCGTGCTGTGCGTCATCGCGATGATCGCGGGGGCCTGGCGGGCGCTCGCCGACGAGCGCACCGCCAGCCCGGTCTCGCTGGACCAGACCGAGCGCGTGCTCGCCGTGCGCGGCCCGGCGCGCACGGCGCCGCCCGAGGGCGATCCCGGGCGCAGGGGCGGCTGAACGAACGCAATTCCACCGCGCTGCTTCATCCGCCGTTCGATAGGCCCCGCGATACTACGAGTCGTCCGCCAGAGAGGAAGCGATGGCCGAGCCAAACGGCGGGGGCGGGGTACCTCGCCTACGTCGGGTCCATATCCGCAACTACAAGAGCATCAGCGAGGCCACCGTCGACCTCGGGCCCCTCACGATCCTTGTGGGCGCCAACGGGACCGGGAAGAGCAACTTCGTTGACGCCTTGGCCTTCGTGGGCGAATGCGTGAGCGAATCCGTGGAGGTCGCTTTCAAGAATCGCGGAGGGATCGGCGGGGTGCGACGCCGATCCGGCGGCCATCCCACCCACATAGGCATACGTCTAGTCATCGACTTGGCGGACCACCAGCTCGCCGATTATTCGTTTGAGATCGCCGCCGAGAAGGGCGAGCGGTTCTCGATCTCTCGCGAGCGCTGCCAGATCACACCGTTTATGGGCGAGCCGACCTCATTCGAGGCCCGTCATGGCGATTTCGTCAAAGAGATCCCTGGGATCCGGTCGAGCGTGGGCTCGGATCGGCTTGCGCTGTTCGCAGCGTCGGCGACACCGGAGTTCAGACCGCTCTATGAGTTTCTGACGGGCATGCGGTTCTACTCTGTGGTGCCAAGTAGGTTGCGCGAGCTTCAGCCGGCTGACGCGGGTGATCTGCTCAAGCCGGACGGAAGCAACGCCGCCGCCGTGCTGAAGCGCATCGAAACCGAAGACGCGGACCGCTATGAACAGATCTCCGTGCTTCTGTCGACCGCTGTGGAGGGGATCAAGAGCGCATCGCATCGCTCGATCGACCAGTTCGAGACCATTGAGTTTCGTCAGGACGTCGGGCTAAAGCATCCGTGGACATTCCCGGCGCTCAACGTTTCCGACGGAACGCTCCGGATGCTGGGGCTGCTGTTGGCCGTGTATCAGCTTGGCCGGGCTTCGGTCCTAGGAATTGAAGAGCCTGAGACCAGCGTCCATCCGGCGGTCACCGAGCAGATTCTCGAGGTCTTGCAGGACGCGTCGCGTCAACGCCAAATCCTGATCACCACGCACAGCCCGGACCTGCTCGACTTCCCAAACGTGGATGACGGACAAGTGCGTGTCGTCACCAATCCGCACAATACGACGACGATCGCGCCAATGGCCGCCACGTCCCGTGACGCCGTCAGAGGCCAGTTGTTCACCACAGGCGAGCTGCTCCGTTCGGGTGAGCTCGAGGGAGATGCCGAGGCCGCCGCGCTCGCAGTTACGCAGCTTCGCCTGTTCGGTCCATTGGTGACTACTGTCGACGCCGGCTGAGCATCGGCGTTGCCCGGCAGACTCGTCCCCGTCGTCGAGGGTCAATCGGAAACCCACGCTGTGGGCGTTCTGTTGAGACGGTTGGTGGTGCATCTGGACCTCCCGTACGTCGAGATCGCTCGTCCGTTTCGCGTCAAGCGGAGCAAGGTGGTTCGGGAAGGTGAGCTGGAGCGCGTGGTCCGGCAGGCGGTGGCCTCACGCCAGAGCGCGACGAGCGTCTTGATTCTCCTCGATGCAGACCGAGATTGCCCGGCCGACCTCGGTCCGGTGCTACTCGGGAGGGCATCGGCTGCCACAGACCTGCCCGTCAGAGTCGTGCTGCCCGCGATTGAGATCGAGGCATGGGTACTTGCCGATGTCGAATCCGTCCGGGGCGTTCGCGGCATTGCGAGCGACGCGGTGACGCCCGAGGATCCAGAGTCCGTGCGCGACGCAAAGAAGGCTCTTTCCAGCAGGATGGAGGGGGCGCGCGGATACGTCGCGACTTCTGATCTTCCTGCGTTGATGACGCAGCTCGACCTGGACGGTGCTGCACAGCGGTCGTCGTCATTTCAGAAGCTGTGCCGCGACGTGATCAGCCTCTGCGGCTAGTTTCCGCGCCAGCTCGCAAACCGAGATTTGGGGGTCGCATGTCCTGGCTACATCGCCGCCGCATCATCGCGCCAGCTCTCGCAGCCTAGAATCGACGCCGATGATCGACCGCGAACAGGTGCTGCATGTCGCGCGCCTCGCGCGCCTGGAACTGAGCGAGGACGAGGTCGCCCGGATGAGCGCGGAGCTCTCCGACGTGCTCGGCCACATCGAGAAGATCTCAGAGCTCGACCTCGACGGGGTCGCGCCGACGACGCACGTCGTCGAGGTCTCCAACGCGCTGCGGCCCGATGTCGTCGAGGCGTCGCTGCCGCACGAGCTCGCGCTCGCGAGCGCGCCGGCCACCTCCGCCGGCGGCTTTCTCGTGCCCAGCCCGCAGGCCGACGCCGTGGCCTCGTGACGTCGTCCGAGGGTCAGAGCTTGTGATGACCGAAGGCCGAAACACGTCTTCTGATCTCACAGCCCTCACGGCCGCCACGGCGATCGCCGCGCTGCAGCGCGGCGACTTCAGCGCCGACGAGCTCTACGAGGCCTACCGCGCCGCCGCCGCGACCGACCCGCTGAACGCCTACCTGTGGGTCGCCGACGAGCCCCCGAAGGCGCCGGTCGTCGCCGGCACGCCGCTGGCCGGCGTGCCGCTTGCCGTCAAGGACCTGTTCTGCACGAGCGGTGTCCCGAGCCAGGCCGGCTCGAAGATCCTCGAGGACTACCGGCCGCCGTA
>JBBSQG010000173.1:0-6481 GCA_038258125.1 Solirubrobacterales bacterium | reverse complement strand
GCTCGGAGTGGGAGCAGGACGGGCTTGGCTGCTGCCACCATGGGGCTTGTGGCGGTCGTGTGCTGCGCGGGCGCGCCGTTGATCGCCGGCCTGGTCGGCGGGATCGCCGTCGGCAGCGTGCTCGGTGTCGGTGCGGGAGTACTGACGCTGATCGTGGTAGCCCCAGCGGTCGCACGGCGCGCACGGCGACGGCGCGGGTACGCCATGTCGGCCTCGCGTTCCAGTGGACGCAGCGCGCCATGACGCGTCGCGCGGGTGCGGCGTACGACATCGACGCGAAGGGGGACGATCCCTTGTCGTCTGAGCGCGGGACGCATCACACGCATGACTTGGCGATCGTCGGCTCAGGTGGCGGCGCGTTTGCCGCGGCGATCGCCGCCCGCCGGCGCAGCCTGAGCGTGGTCATGATCGAGCACGCCACGATCGGCGGGACCTGCGTGAACGTCGGCTGCATCCCGTCCAAGGCGCTGCTGGCAGCCGCCGAGCGCCGCCACCATGCCGGCGACGCCCGGTTCACGGGCATTCGCACGAGCGCGGGCCCGGTCGATCTTGGCGCGCTGATAGCTGCCAAGGATGAGATCGTCGACGGGCTACGCCAGCGCAAGTACCGTGACATCGCAGCCGACTACGGCATCGACGTCCTTGGCGGCCATGCGCGCTTCATCGACGGCCTCACGCTGGACGTCGATGGTCGCCGGATCGACGCCGCGCACTACCTCATCGCCACCGGCGCCGAAGCGCACATACCCGACGACGTGTCCGGACTGGCCGGCAGCGGCTACCTGACGTCGACGACCGCGATGGCACTCGACGATCTCCCCGAGTCGATGGTCGTCATCGGCGGCGGGTACGTCGTGATGGAACAAGCGCAACTGTTCGCCCAGCTCGGCACCCGAGTGACGATCCTCGTGCGCTCCAGCCTCGCGCGCCGCGAGGAACCCGAGCTCGCGCACGGCATCCGTGAGGCATTCACCGACCAGGGGATAGCGGTCTTCGAGGGCGTCCGGCCGACCGGTGGTGCGTCGCGACGGCGACATCACGGTCGTCGCGGGCGACCGCGAGTTCCGGGCCGCGCAGTTGCTCGTCGCCACGGGACGGGCGCCGCGCACAGCCGACCTCGGCCTGGAGGCGGTCGGGGTCGAGACCGGCGGCCGCGGCGAGGTCGTGGTCGGCGATGACCTGAGTCTGAGTACGACCAATCCGCGGGTGTGGGCGGTGGGCGACGTCACAGGTCATCCGCAGTTCGTCCACGTCGCCGCCCGGCACGGCGCGCTCGTCGTCGACAACGCGTTCGGCCGGGCCGCGCGACGCGTCGACTACGACGCGCTACCGCGGATCACGTTCACGATCC
This sequence comes from Solirubrobacterales bacterium, assembly GCA_038258125.1. Lineage (GTDB taxonomy): Bacteria > Actinomycetota > Thermoleophilia > Solirubrobacterales > Solirubrobacteraceae > CADCVQ01. Next base: position 5,130 of record JBBSQG010000173.1, on the reverse strand, counting down.
CGACGCTGGCGTCGGCCGGGCTCACCGAAGCGCAGGCAGTGCAACGCGGCGTTCGCTGCGAATCACGGGTGCTCGGGCTCGAGCATGTCCCGCGGGCGATCATCAGCCGTGACACCCGTGGGCTCGTCAAGCTCGTCCCCGAGCATGACAGCGGCTGGGTCGTGGGCGTGCACCTGCTCGCCGACGGCGCGGGGGATGCCATTCTCGCCGGCGTGTACGCGATCGAGGGCGCGATGACAGTCGCGCAGCTGGCATCCAGCTGGTACCCGTACCTGACGATCGGCCAGGCGATCTGGCTCGCCGCGCAGTCCTTCACGCGCGACCCCGGGGACGCTGTCGTGCTGCGCGACGTGACGTCCGAGCTGCGCCGTCAGTCCTGTGCGCGCGACGTGCCGGTCGCGGCGTCCGAGTCGCCGAGCGCGCGCAGGCCACCGACGGTGCGGGTGAGGCTGGTAAGCATCCGCCGGCAATTGGGGCAAAAACGCGTGTGGTGCGTGACCGCGTCTGCCTGTTCGGTGTCGAGGTCGCCGTCGAGGTAGTCAGACAGCTGCTCGCGGACGTGGCGGCAGTGCTCGCGGTGTCGGCGCATCGGGTTGAGTCTCGGTGTCATACGTACCCGCTCTTGAAGTAGTCGTCGAGCTTGGCGCGCAGCGCCATCCGGCCACGGTGTACCCGGCTTTTCAGCGCGCGTTCGCCGATCCCGAGGATCTCGGCGGCCTCGGCTGTGCTGAGGCCTTCGACGTCGCGCAGCGTCACGGCGGTGCGGTAGTCCAGCGGCAGCTCACCGAGCGCACGATCGATCGCGGCGAGAAACTCGCGCGTCTCGAAGATCTCGTCCGGTCGCGAGCCCCACGAGGCGATCCGCTCCCCGACGTGGTCTGAGAGCTCCAATGGCTGTTCGACTGGGCGATGCAGGCCGCGGTAAGCCTCGTTAATCCCGATCCGTGTCAGCCACGTCGAGAACTGGGAGCGGCCCTCGAAGCGCCCGATGTTCTTCCAGGCGCGCAGCAGCGCCTCTTGGACGGCGTCGTAGGCGCCGTCACAGTCGCGCGTAATCCGGAACAGTACGCGCCGCAGCCGCGTGGAGTGCCGTTCGGCGAGCTGATCAAACGCATCGCGGTCACCGGCTTGGGCGCGGGCGACGAGCTGCTCGTCATCGTCAGCGGCGCGCGTCATGGGCCCGGCTCGCAGAAGCGTCGATACTGTCATCTTGCCGGATCTGACCGGCCCCGGCGTTCAAAGGATTCCGCGTGCCGGGCGGCCGGGGGTGTCGCTCATCCAGACCGACCTGACGCAATCACCGGCGGCCGCTCAGCAGCCCGGCGTTGGAGACGAGGAACGGCACGACGAAGTTCAGGGCGCAGCGCACCAACGTCACGGTCGTCGCGTCGCCCGCGGCGATCACGCCGCTCTGGTTGATCACGGTCAGCAGCACACCGACGACGAGCGCGATCCGGACTGTCCGGCGCAGATTCTCACGGCGCGCGCAGAACACGCAGGCGTCGCGGACGCGGTCGCGGTCGCGGTCGCGGTCGCGCCGGCGCGTGGAGGAATCAGACGGAGCTGAAGAAGTCAATGGCTCGTCGCCAGCGGTCGCTTGAGGATGCCGTCTGGGCGACTCGCGCAAGATCCGCGGCCACGTCGCGTTCGTCGCAGCGGTCGAGGTCCACGCCTGAGCGCCGCCGCGCTGCTCCCCGCGCCGCGGGCGGTGAGAACGCCGGCCGTCATCGGACGATCCTCACGTCCGGAGCGAAGGCCGCGACGGCGAACCAGAAGCTCAGGTCGTGCACGACCGGGCGCAGGCGCTGACCGCGCCGGGGTCCGGCGATGGCGCGGCCGGTCACGTCCCAGCTCGAGCCGGTCGCGCGGTCGCGGAATCGCCCTCGTCCGGCCGCGCGCAGATCGATCTCGCCGCCGTCGCGCTTGCGCGCAAAAGCTCCGGCCGTTCCGATGTCGCGCGAGTCGCCTATGCGCGCCGCATCCAGCGCCGAGCGCACGCCGGGCGCAAACAGCACGACGAGCCGCTCGCCGGCGACCTCGACGTTCGCGACCGGCTTCTCGCGCAGCCGCGAGAAGGGCACGACGGCCGCCCGCTCACCGCGAATGATCGAAACCACGCGCTCCTTCGGCGCCAGCCTGCGATCGGCGTCGTCCTGGAGCAGGAACGGCTGCTCGTCGGGCTCGTCGTAGCCCTCGTAGGGATTGCGGCCGTATGCGCGGTCATAGCCGGTGTCGCGCGAGAGCACCTCGCCGCGCGGGTGGCGCGCGCGGAAGTCGGCGAAGCTCAGCGTCTCGGCCGGCAGCGCGCGCAGGCGCTCGCCGGTCAGCTCGCCGACGATCGCCTCGCCGGTCAGCTGCTGCCACCAGGACTCGGTCGCGTCATCCCACATCACGAGGTCCGAGCGGCGCAGGTTGCCGGTCGTTCCGAGGCGCAGCGTGCGCCCGTTCAGGCGGCGATCGAAGACGAGCGCGGAGTTGCACAGCGGGCAATAGGTGACCGCGATCGGATCTCCGTCGAGCTCGTCGTTGACGATCTCGTGCCAGATCAGGATCTGATACGGATAGGCCCGCGCGTTCGCGCCGCGCTCGACGACGATCACCGGCTCGGTCGGATCCAGCCAGCGCGCGGCGGCGGGCGTGACGAACTTCGGGTCGTCGATCGGCGCGATCCCGTCGCGCGGCGGCCCGCCGGAGATGAACTGCGACAGCGGCACGTTGTGGCGTGCGAAGTCCGTCTTCCAGCCGTCGCGGCTGACGCGCAGCTCGCCCACAGCGCCGTCGCCGGCCGCTGCCCGCTGCGGAGCTTCCCCACCGATACCGTCGAGCAGCAGCCCGCCGGCCGCCAGCACGGCGACGACGACGAATGCGGCGGTCAGGCCGTGGCGCGAGTTCACGGTCTCTTGGACCTCCCGCGCCAGAAACCGGTTCGGCGGCGAGCGACCTGGCGCTCGGCACGCGCTCCGGACGCAACGGCGCGATCGTGAACCGTCCGCCGCGGGCGCAGGTCCAAGCGCGGACACAGTTCGCCGACCAGGGGGGTCACATCGTGAGTATCCGTCCGCTGTCCGTCGCACCGTTCACCGGGAGGTATTCGATCGTCGCCGGTTCCTGGCCCGCGGGGCGGGCGTCGCGCTCGCCGCCGGGTCGCTGCCGACGCTGCTGGCAGCGTGCGGCGACGACGATGAATCCGATGGTCAGGCGACCGCGACTACGAGCGCGGCCAAGGGTCGCGCGATCGTCGGCGACGTGATCGCTTCAAGCTGACCTCCGACGGCTGGGCGGGCGCCGTCGGATTCGTGCTGCTGCGCCTGCATGAGGCGCGCTTCGACGGCGAGGCGGCGTACTCATCCAGACCGACGCCTCCGACGAGGCGTTCGCCAAGGAGCGCAAGCTCGTCTACGTGCCGACGATCGCGCCGATGGCCACCGAGGACATGTCCGGCGAGATCTTCCTGATCGACGATCAGCCGGCGGTCGTGTCCTCGATCCTGGGGCGCGACGACTACACGCCGGCGTGGCCTGTGCGCCGCGCGAGCTGGAAGGGCGCATCGCGCGAGCTCGGCTCCGTCTACGAGGCGCGCGCGGCCGCCAAGGCCGGCGACCTGGCCGTTGAAGACACCGAGATCGTGCTCAACGCGGCGATCGTCAAGTGGTCGGCGGCGAGATGGCGGTCGACGGCAAGCTGACCGACTACCTCGGCGACGGCCAGCTGATCGAGGCCCCAGACACCACGCGGATGCAGGTGCACTTCAAGCTGCACGAGTGCTTCAGTGCTTCCCGGCGTCGCGGTTAAATCGTCACACCGACCACTCGCTCGCCGGGCCGGCGAAGAAGACCAACGCGGTCCTCTCCCCGAAGCTGCAGGCCAAGCCGATGAAGGCCGACGCGACCGGGCGCATGAACGTCTTCATGAACGGCTTCGAGGGGCCGGGGCCGATGAAGCAGCAGCCGTCGGTCTTCGACTCAAACGCCGGGGACCCCGCGTGGAGCCCCGTACTGGGACCACTACGCGATGCGGTGGAATGACGGCGTGCAGCCGCGACTGCTGCGCTCGCAGTCCGAGGTGTTGGCCGCGCGCGACGCCGGGCGAGATGGAGGAGTTCCCCGCCGTTCCGGACACGAAGGGACCGTCGTCACGGTCAACTGCCCGGTGCCGGTGATCGCCGACACGACGTCGAGGTCTGACGCGTGGCCGCCGCTCGCTGCGCCCCGACGCCGGGGGCGCCGCGGGCGGCGCGCCGCGCCGCAGTCAGGCGCCCGCAGGCTGAAGGATCGTCTTCAACCGCCGCAGATCCTTGCGGTGACGCGCGGGTCGGGCCTATATGCGCCGACCTCGTCGGCGCATGATGGCTGCGGCCCCGTGATCATGGCCGGGCAAGCTGTGGAGCGGCTGGGTCGGCGGGCTCATCGTGGGCGCTCGAGGGCGCGCAGGGTCGCGAGGATCGGTCGTGCGATCGCGCGTATCCGCGGGCTGGAGTAGCGCGCGGCGAGGTGGTCGTCGGCGGCGCGGGCAGGACCTTCGGCGAGCGTCGGGTAGGCGTGGACGGTGCGCGACACGGCCGCGATCTTCTCTCGGCGTGAGACCCACGCGGTGAGCTCGGCGATCGCCTCGCCGCCCCCCGCGGCTGCGATCGTGGCGCCGACCAGGCGTCCGCGGGGGTCGGCCACGAGCTGCGCGAAGCCGTGCGCTTCTCCGGCGGTTATCGCGCGGTCAAGGCGCGCGTAGTCGAACTGCGCGATCTGCACGCGGTGACCGAAGCGCTCACGGGCCTGCGCTTCGGAGAGCCCGACGCGCGCGATCTCGGGGTCGGTGAAGGTCACCCATGGAATCGTCGCGGACACGTTCGAGCGCGTGTGAAACAGGGCGTTTGCGGTGGCGACGCGGGCGTGGTGGCCGGCGACGTGCGTGAACGCCACCTGCCCGGTCACGTCGCCGGCGGCGTAGATGCCGCGCCCGGTCGTGCGCAGGCGGCTGTCGACGGTGACCGCGCCGCGCGCGTCGACGGTCACGCCGACGGGGTCGAGGCCGAGATCGCGCGTCCGCGGCCCGCGGCCCGCGGCGACCAGAATCCGATCGAACTCCAGGCTGTCGCCGCTGTCCAGCTGCACGCTCCCGTGGTGAACGGCGATG
>JBBSQG010000172.1:0-6525 GCA_038258125.1 Solirubrobacterales bacterium | reverse complement strand
GCACGTTCGCGCTCACCGATCTTGCCTGGGCGCGCGCCGCGCGCGTCGCCGCGCAGGCCGCGATCGCCGAGGGCGAGCCGCGCACGATCGTCTACTCGACGACGACCGCCGCGCTCCTCTGGCCGCGCCCGGGCGCGATCCGCTTCGACGCGCTCGCGGCCGCCAACCGGCCCGGCCGCCACGGCGCCTGGCAGCGCCCGCTCGAACGCCGCCGGCTGCGCGAGGCGACGCTGCTGCTGCCCTGGGACGCGGGCTCGCTGGCCGGGGCGCCGCGGGCCCACGCCCCCAGCGTCGTCGTGCCGATCGCGGTCGAGCCGTCGTCGACGGACGCGGCCGGCGCGGGCGACCCCGCGCGCCGCGACGCGAACCGAGACGTCGCCGCGATCACGTACGCCGCCAACCCGGAGAAGAAGGGCCTTGACCGCGTCCTAGCGGCGTGGGCGAGCGTGCGGACGGCGGACGAGGAGCTCGTCGTCGCGGGCGCCGACCTGCGGCTCGACGCCCCGGGCGTGCGCGTCGTCGGCGCGCTCGCGCCCGCCGACTACCGGGCGCTGCTACGCCGCGCCCGCGTCTTCGTCTGCGCGCCGCGGCGCGAGGACTACGGCATCGCCCAGCTGGAGGCGCTCGCCGACGGCTGCCGGCTCGTCACCACCACCGCACCTGGCCCGTACGCGGCGCTGACGCTGGCGCGCAGCCTCGACCCGCGGCTCGTCGTTGACGACCCCGCCGGCCTCGGCGCCGCGCTGCGGACGGCGCTCGACACCGCCGACGACGACGCCTACGCCGCGCGCGCCGCCGCCGCGCTCGCTCCGTTCACCCGTGCCGCGGTCGACACGGTCGTGCGCGACGAGCTGCTGCCACGCCTGCTGGGCTGACGCGCCCCTCAGCCGGCCGCTGACGCCGCGTCGTGCGCGAGCGCGCGCACGACGAAGGCGGCGAACAGCAGCAGGCCGGGCTCGGTCGTCACATCGTCGGCGAGGTCGAATCGCACCGGTCGCTTGCCCCAGTTCTTGCCGTCCAGCGTGGCGAGCGTGCGCCCGTCGTCGTCGAGCGCGTAGCGCTCCTTCCAGCGGCTGTCGGGCCGCAGGACGTAGTCGCGGCCGTCCCAGCGCAGGGCGCCGCCGCGCTTCAGCGAGCGGCCCTCGAACGCCCCGACCACCGTGCCCGCCGGGTTGGTGGCCTGGATCACGCAGCGCAGGATCCCGCGCCGCGCGAACCCCCAGCGGCGTTCGCCGACCTCGGCAGTCGCCCAGCGCGACGCCCAGCCGCCCAAGCGCAGCGTGCCGACGCCCTCCAGCTCGTAGCGGCGCTTGTCGCCGGAGCTGCGCGTCAGCGCCAGCTCGGCCATGTCAGGCCGCCGCTCGGGCACGCTTGCGCAGCGCGGCGAACTGCGGCCACGGGCGTGTGTTGGCGATCTGCTCGGCGCTCAGCCACGCGCGCCGCGCGGTCGCGATGCCCCAGCGCACGTGCGCCAGGCGATCGGCGCCGTGGGCGTCGGAGTCGACGAGCACCATCACCCCCTGCTCGGCCGCCGCCCGCGCATGCACATCATTCAAGTCACGGCGATCTGGGGCGGAGTTGATCTCGAGCATCGTGTGGGTGCGCGCGGCGGCGGCGATCACGGCATCGATGTCCAGCGCGTAGGGCTGGCGCGAGGAGATCTTGCGGCCGGTCGGATGGCCGATCGCGTCGATCCAGGGATGCTCGATCGCGGCGACCATGCGCCGGGTCATCTCCGCCGTCGGCATGCCGAACGAGGTGTGCACGGACGCGATCACCCAGTCGAGCTCGGCCAGCAGATCGTCGTCGTAGTCCGGCGAGCCGTTGGGCAGGATGTTCGTCTCGGTGCCGATCAGAAGCTCGATGCCGTCGATGCGGTCGTTGACCTCGGCGACGCGCTCGATCTGGCGACGCAGCTCGTCGGGCGTGACGTGGTTGCCGAAGCCGTGCGTCGCCGAGTGGTCGGTGATCGCGATGGACTCATAGCCGCGGGCCAGCGCCGCGCGGGCCATCTCCTCGATCGTGTTGCGCCCGTCAGAGGCGATCGTATGCATGTGCAGGTCGCCGCGCAGGTCCTCGAGGGTCACGAGCTGGGGCGCGACGAAGCCGGGGGTCAGCTCGCCGCGGTTCTCGCGCAGCTCCGGCTCGGGATAGGTGAGCCCGAGGCGCTCGTAGACGGCCTCCTCGGAGGCGCAGCGCAGCGTCTCGCCGGTCTCGTCGTCGACGATCCCGTATTCGCTGACGTGCAGGCCGCGGCGCACCGCCGCCTCCCGCAGCGCCACGTTGTGCGCCGCCGAGCCGGTGAAGTGCTGCAGCAGGTTGCCGAAGCTCTCGGGCTCCACGACGCGCAGGTCGACCGGCAGCCCCGTGTGCGTGCGCCCGCGCGCGGCGTGCTCGTTGGGCGCCGAAGCCGACTCCATGAGCTCGAGTTCGCCCAGCGCCCGCACGAGCGCCCCGGGGTCGCTCGCCGTCGCGATGATGTCGAGGTCTCTAACCGAGTCCGCCTGGCGGCGCGCGGACCCGGCGAGCTCGACGCGCTCGGCCGCCGGGTGTTCGCGCAGCGCGGCGACGATCTGCTCGCCGATCGTCAGGGCGCGGTGCAGCAGCACGCGCTGCGCGGGCCGCTCGCCGATTCCGGCATCCAGCGAGGAGAGCATCGATGCCTCGAACTTCGGCCCGAAGCCCTTGACGCCGCGCAGCTGCTGGCCTTCGACGGCGGCGCGCAGCATCTCCAGCGAGGAGATCCCGAGCTCGTCGAAGAGCTTGCGCGCGCGCTTGGGCCCGAGCCCGGGCAGGCGCGTCATGTCGAGCAGGCCAGCCGGATACTTCGCGCGCAGCTTGACCGCGGCGGGGATGTCGCCGGTCTCCAGCAGGGCGACGATCTTCTCCTCCAGCGTCTTGCCGATGCCCGGCAGCGACGTCACGGTGCCCTGGCGCGCGAGCGCCGCCACGGACACCGTCGCCTCGCGTGCTGCCTTCGCCGCCGAGCGGTAGGCGAGCACGCGATGGACGATCGCGCCGTCGAGCTCGTAGAGGTCGCCGAGCTCGTCGAATGCCGCCGCGATGTGAAGGTTGGAGGGGTCGGCTGCCATCGCCACGTAGGGTAATCCGCCGATGCCCGCGGCCACCTGGCTCATCCTGCCCACCTTCGACGAGGCCGAGAACATCGCGGCGATCGTCGCCGCAGCGCGCGACGTGCTCCAGCGCGCCGCGCCGGACGACCACCGCATCCTCGTCGTCGACGACGGCTCGCCGGACGGCACCGGCGAGATCGCCGACCGGCTCGCCGCCAAGCACGACGACGTCGAGGTGCTGCACCGCACGGTCCGCGAGGGCCTCGGCCCGGCCTATCTCGCCGGCTTCGCGCGCGCGCTCGACGGCGGCGCGCAGTTCATCATGGAGATGGACTCCGACTTCTCGCACGACCCGGCCGACCTGGAGCGCCTGCTGGCCGCCGCCGGCGAGGCCGACCTCGTGCTCGGCTCGCGCTATGTCCCGGGCGGCGGCGTGACCGACTGGGGCCGCGTGCGGCGGCTCGTCAGCCGCGGCGGCTCGTGGTACGCACGCAAGGTGCTGGGCCTCGACGTACGCGACCTGACCGGCGGCCTGAAGTGCTTTCGCCGCGAGGTGCTCGAGGCGATCGACCTGCCCAGCGTGCGCTCACGCGGCTACGCCTTCCAGGTCGAGCTGACGCATCGCGCGGTGCGGCGGGGCTTCACCGTCGTCGAGCTGCCGATCGTGTTCCGCGACCGCCAGCTCGGGCATTCGAAGATGTCGTGGCGGATCGCCGGCGAGGCCGCGCTGCTGGTCCCGCAGCTGCGCTTCGCTCGCCTATCCGGCCAGCGCAAGCCCGGCTGACGCGCGCGCGCGGGGCGGCGCGTCGATGCCGGGCCGGTGCAGACCTCCGATCTGGCTCTCGTCCGCGGCATGGCCGACACCCGCGCGACGCTGGACGCCTGGAACGAGCGTCCGGGACCCGTCGTGTGGCGCTGGCTCATCGCGTCGCTGGCGATCTCGCTGGCGCTGCTGGGCAGCGTCTGGCTCGTGGCCCTCGTGTCCACGCCAGACCCGAGCGTCACGTTCCTGGGCCTCGGGGACGGTCCGCACCTCGGGCAGGTCGTCCATGTCGTGGGACGCAACGCACTCGTCCTGGCCCTGCACGCGATGGCCTGCGTGGCGGGTTTCATCGCGGGCAGCTCACTCCCGCTGGAGGCCCAGCGGCGCAGCGGCGTGTGGCGTTGTATTCATGAGAAGGCCGGCCCGCTGGCGATCGCCTTCGTCATCGGCGCGACGACGTTCTCGCTCGTGACACAGGCATTCGTCCTGGGCAGCGGCACCGCGTCGCTGGCCGCCAAGCTCGATATCGGGCCCGGTCTGGTGCTCATCGGCTTGCTGCCCCACGCTCTGCCCGAACTCGTCGCCCTCTTCCTCCCGCTGGCAGCGTGGATCCTCGCCAGCCGCCAGAAGGACTGGCACGAACTGCTTGCCGCGACCGTCGTCACGGTCCTGCTGGCGACCCCGGTGCTCATCGCCGCGGCGTTCGTCGAGGTCTACGTCAGCCCAGGGCTGCTCGGCTGGCTGGCCGCCGGGTAGGAAAGCACAGGCCGCGCGCAGCTCCCCCGCTTCACTTTGTATAGTGGGTCGCAGACATCAGACGGTTCGCCCGGCCGCCGTGCGCGGCGGCCAACCGGCAACGCAACCCGAGGAGCCCGACAATGGCCGGCACGATCATCGAAGTCACCGACGACAGCTTCCAGGCCGAGGTCATGGAGAGCGACACCCCGATCCTCGTCGACTTCTGGGCACCCTGGTGCGCCCCCTGCCGCGCGATCGCGCCGATGCTCGAGGAGATCGCCGAAGGCCGCGACGACGTGCGCATCGTCAAGCTGAACGTCGACGAGAACCAGCTCACCGCCGCCGAGTACGGGATCCTCTCCATCCCCTCGCTGATCCTGTTCAACAACGGCGCCGAGGCCAAGCGCCTGCGCGTGACCCGCAACAAGAGCCAGCTCGAGCAGCAGCTCGAGCTCGAGCCCGCCGCCTGAGTATCGTCGCCCGCAGGTCAGCGGGTCCGATTCACGCAGGCTTCGGGATTCGCGCATCGCGTGACAGATCGGGCCCGATGGCTGTCGGGCGAAACGCATTGCGGCCGCCCCGCCATCCAGCCCGTTCCGCAGGGCCGGCTGCACGAGAGCCGGCCCTCCGTGCGTCTGCTCAGTCGATCCCGGCCGGCGCCGACGCGTGGACGCCCAGACCCGCTGCGACGGCCGCACCGACGCCCGCGTCCACGTTCGTCCAATACTCGACGATGCGCGGCTTCATCTCGTCGGTGACGTCGGGATCGACGGCGTGGCCGAGGATGTTCGCCGCGAGATGGTCGCGGTCGGTGTCGGACATGACCTCGCGCACGAGCGTCCCCGGCTGACCGAAGTCGTCGTCGTCGGAGCGCCGCGCGTAGGCCGTGCGCACCATCTCGCCGTCCGTGTGCCACGTCGCATCGTCGCCGTAGCGCGCCTCGTCGGCGGCCGGGCCGCCGGCGGTGTTCGGCGCGTAGACCGGATCGCCGGGGTTCTCCAAGCGCATCGCGCCGTCCTTGTTGTAGCTCTGGACGGGGCACTGCGGACGGTTGATCGGCAGCTGCAGGTAGTTCGGGCCGATCCGGTAGCGGTGCGCGTCGGGGTAGCTGAAGAGCCGGCCAAGCAGCATCTTGTCCGGCGACGGTCCCACCCCCGGCACCATGTTGGCCGGCTCGAACGCAGCCTGCTCGATCTCGGCGAAGTAGTTGGACGGGTTGCGATCGAGCACCATCCGGCCGACCTGGATCGGTGGGTAGTCATCGTGCGGCCAGACCTTCGTCAGGTCGAACGGGTTGAAGCGGTAGTCCGGCGCATCGTCGAACGGCATGACCTGGATCTCGAGGTTCCACTGCGGTGCATCGCCGTCGCGGATCGCGTTCCACAGGTCAGCGCGGTGGAAGTCGCGGTCCTCGCCGGCCATATCGCCGGCCTCGTCGTCGGTGAAGTTCTCGACGCCCTGGTCGGTCTTGAAGTGGTACTTGATCCAGAACTTCTCGCCGCCGGCGTTGACCCACATGAACGTGTGGCTGCCGTAGCCGTTCATGTGGCGCAGCGTCTTCGGCGTTCCGCGATCGCTCATGAGAATCGTGACCTGGTGCGCGGACTCGGGCTTCAGCGTCCAGAAGTCCCATTGCATGTTGTTGTCGCGGCGGTCGGTGTCGGCGCGGCGCTTCTGGGAGTGGATGAAGTCCGAGAAGTTCTGCGGGTCGCGGATGAAGAAGACCGGCGTGTTGTTGGCGACGAGGTCGTAGTTGCCCTCCTGCGTGTAGAACTTCAGCGCGAAGCCGCGCGGATCGCGCAGCGTGTCGGGCGACCCGAGCTCGCCGGCGACGGTCGAGAAGCGCGCGAGCATCGGCGTCTGCTTGCCGACGCCGTTGAAGAGATCGGCCTTCGTGAACTGCGAGACGTCCTCCGTGACCTCGAAGAAGCCGTGAGCGCCAGAGCCCTT
>JBBSQG010000171.1:0-6527 GCA_038258125.1 Solirubrobacterales bacterium | reverse complement strand
GCCGGGTCTTCCCCAGCCGTTCGGCCTGTGCCATGCCACTGTTGGCGAAGCGCACCAGCAGGTCGTTGGGCGTGGTGCCTAGCTGGCTGGCCACCGCTTCGAGTCGCTGCCACACCTCGACAGGAACCGACACCTGGCGCTTCACAGCACCCAGCCTCCGCGGTGCACGCTGGCGCGGCACCGCGGTCGACCCGGCGACCTGGAAACCAAGGACGAGAGGATCGTCTGCACGCATGCCGCCATGCTATCACCAAGCTCGCCTAAGCGTGCTTAGGCGAAAGGGGTGTAGGTGGTCAGTGGTGGCACTCAACCTCATCCAGCGTTCGCTGCCCTTTCCACGCAATCCGGTAGCGCCCTGCGCCGTCGTCGCGGGCTCCCTATCCCGGACTTCCGCACGAACGCTCTTGTTGACCCCCGGTCCGCGCGACGGCTCGTGCCGCCACGCCGACCGCGGGCCGCCCGCTACGGCCTGCCCGTCGCGCCCCGCGCGCTCGCCGGCTGGGTGCGCAGCGTCACGGTGAGCTGCGAGCTGTCGCCTCCGCGCTGCACGGTCAGCGTCACGCGATCGCCGGGCTCGTGGCCGGCGATGATCGAGATCAGCGCGTTGGAGTCGGCGATCTTCTTGCCGTCGATCGCGGTGATCGTGTCGCCGGTCCGCAGGCCCGCGTCGGCCGCCGGACCGCCGGGCGTCACGGCCCCGATCAGCGCGCCGCCCGAGCTGCCGTCGGCACCGGTCATCTGCACGCCGAGGTAGGCGTGTCGCGGGGTCCGGCCGGCCTTCAGCGCCGCCAGTTCGGACTTGACGAGGTCGATTGGCACGGCGAAGCCGACGCCGGCATTCGCGCCGCTGCCGCCGCCGGTGGCGATCTGGTCGGCGATGCCGATGACCTGGCCGGCTGCGTTGAGGATCGGCCCACCGGAGTTGCCGGGGTTCAGCGCGGCGTCGGTCTGGATCGCGTGGGCGACCGTGAAGCCGTTGGGCGCCTGGATCGTGCGATCCAGGCCGGAGACGATCCCGGTGCTGATGCTGCGCTCATAGCCGAACGGGTCGCCGATCGCCGCCAGCGGGTCGCCGGCGCGCAGCGACGCCGAGCTGCCGAGCGTGAGCGGATGCAGCTTCAGGCCGGAGGGATCGACCTTCAGCACGGCGACGTCCGTCGCATCGTCCTTGCCGGTGAGCTTGGCGCTGCGCTTCGTGCCGTCCTGGAAGGTGACGCTGATCGAGGAGGCGTTGTCGACGACGTGCGCGGCGGTGATGATGTAGCCGTCGCTGCCGGTCACGAAGCCGGTGCCGGTGGCGGAGCTCTGCGGCACCGAGCCGCCGCCGAACGGGGAGCGCTGCTGCGCCGCGCCGCTCGTCCCGCTGGCCCGGATGTCGACGACGCCCGGGCTCGCCTTGGCGTACAGCGCGGCGGCGTCGAGCGATGCCGCCGATCCACCGGAGGAGACGAGCGGCGGCGCGCCGGAGTCCGTGTCCGCGCCGGTCGCCGTCACGACGGCGGGGGCGTCGGAGTCGCCGACGACGCCGGTGGCGACGAGCACGCCGCTGGCCGCCGCACCGCCGAGCAGGCTCGAGACGACGACCACGACCGCCAGGCCGCGCCGGCCGCGCGGTGCGCGCGGCGGCGGTGCCGGCGAACGCGGCGGCGGGTCGGGCTGGGTGGCGTAGGGGGTTCGGATGGGGTCGTCGAGGAGGGAGGGCGGCACGAGGCTCCTGTTCAGTCGGTGTCGCCAACCTAGACGCGGCCGGTGTGCCCAAACTCAGCGCTGGCTGAGAAGTTCGTAAGAGGCCGTGTCGACGGCGAGGCTCACCCGCCGAGCGCGCGCTGGACCGCGAAGAACGCCGGCTTGGGTTGCAGCTTGCCGTCGAGCATCGTCGCCGCGCCCATCCCGGCCTGCGTCTCGGAGATCCACGAGCGCCCGTCAGTGAAGCCCCAGAACGTGAGCGACTTGCACGACACCGCCTCGCAGCTTGCCACGATCTGCTCGTAGATGCGCGCCTGCGCATCGAGGTCCTGCGCGCTGGGCGGGAGCTTCAGCGCGACGTCGGCCTCGGTGATCGCGATGTCGAGTCCCAGCGCGGCGAAGCGCTGCATGTTCGCCACGAAGTCTGCCGGCAGGCCGCTGAGGTTGGTGTGAACCTGGAAGCCGACGCCGTCGATCGGCACTCCCGCGGCCTTCAATCCGGACACGACCGAGTACAGCCGGTCGGACTTCGCGTTGATCCCCTCCGCGCCGATCTCGTTGAGATAGAGCTTGGCGCCGGGGTCGGCGCGGTGGGCGAGGCGGAAGGCGGTCGCGATGAAGCCCTCGCCGAGCCGCCGCGCGAACACCGAGGGCCGCAGGCCGCCGCGATCGGAGATCGGCTCGTTGACGACGTCCCAGACGCCGACCTTCCCCTTGAAGTGGCCGACGAGGCGGTCGATGTGCTCCTCCATCACGGCGCGCAGCGCGCGCGGCCCCAGCTCGCGCACCCAGCCGGGCAGCTGGAAGTGCCAGATGAGCGTGTGGCCGCGGATCTTCTGGTTGGCCTCGCGCGCGCGGTCGACGATGTCGTCGGCGGGGCCGAACTCGAACCTGCCCGGCTGGGGTTCGGTGAGATCCCACTTCATCTCGTTCTCCGGCGTGACGGTCGAGAACTGGGCGGCGATCGTCTGGCGGTAGGCGCGATTCTTCTTCTGCTCGTCGCCTCGCACCGCCGTCCCGATCTCCAGTCCCTTGGCCTTGGCCAGAGCGCGCAGCGGCTGGCCTGGCAGTGGCTTGGCGTCAGCCCCACCGCGCACGAGGTACACCGCGCACGCCAGCGCGATGGCGAATACGACGCCGAGCGCCACCCGGCGCGGGAGATCCCCCACTCAGAAGGCGCCGCGGCGCGTCAGCACCGCGGGGACGGTCTTCACGAGGATGCTGAGGTCGAGGACGACCGACCAGCGCTCGAGGTAGAGGAAGTCCAGCCGCACGAGATCGTCGAAATCCAGCTCCGAGCGTCCGGAGACCTGCCACAGACCGGTGATCCCCGGAGTCACGAGGTAGCGCTTCTTGTGCCACTCCTCCAGGCGCTGGAAGTCGCGCTCGGGCAGCGGGCGCGGACCCACGAGCGACATCTGACCGCGGATCACGTTGAACAGCTGCGGCAGCTCGTCGAGCGAGTAGCGGCGCAGAAAGCGCCCGACCGGCGTCATGCGCGGGTCGTCGCGCATCTTGAACAGCGCGCCGTCGGCCTCGTTGAGCGACTCGAGGTCGGCCTGGCGCTGATCGGCATCGCGGTACATCGTGCGGAACTTGAGGCAGGCAAACGGCGTGCCACCGATCCCCGGACGGATAGAGCGGTAGATGACCGGCCCGCGCGAGCTCAACCGGACGGCGAGCGCGCTGGCCGCCAGCACCGGGCTGAGCACCAGCAAAAGCAGCGACGAGCCGAGGATGTCGAACGTGCGCTTGGCGAAGTAGTCAAAGCCCTCGAAGACCGGCGGCTTGAGCTCGAACAGCGGCACCGCCTCGCCCGGCACGAACTCGGCGCGGTGGACGAGCAACTCCATCGTCGAGGGAGCGATCCGCACCCGCACGCCGGCGCCGTGGGCGACATCGACGAGCACGACCGCACGTTCCTGCGGGAAGTCCGGGTCGGCGATGATCACCTCGTCGATGCGATAGCGGTGGATGACGTTGTCGAGCTCCTCGAGCGTCCCGAGCGAAAGCAGCCCGTTGTTCGGCCGCGGCGTCAGTGAGATGAAGCCGACGACGTTGACCGTCGGATGGGCGGCGTCGCGCAGCGCATGGCCGACGGCCTCGATGTGCTGGCCGCTGCCGACGAGCACCGCGCGGCGCTGGTAGCCGGCCATCCGCAGCAGTGTGCCGGTGAGCTTCTCGTAGGCCAGGCGCAGCAGCGAGACGTAGATGACGGCGAAGAACAGCGAGCCGTAGAAGATGTAGTAGGAGCTGAACTGGTTGCCGCTGGCGACGCCGTAGACGAACGCGACGAGCGCGACCTGTGCCAGCGAGGAGACGATCCGCGACATGCCCGGGCGCTCGCCGCGCGCCGAGTACAGGCCCGAGCGCGCGAACAGCAGCACGGTCAGCAGGCAGGCGAAGTCAAACAGCTCGTCGGTCTGGGCGGCCTGCGCGCGCAGATCCCAGACGCCGATCTGCAGGCCCGCCTTCAGCCACAGCGCGGTCAGGATCGCCATGTACACGCCGATCGCGTCGAGCATGAACAGCGTGCTCACGCGCACGACGCTGCGCAGCGTGTCGAGCCTGAGCAAGAACGACAGCACCGGCGGCCGCTTGCGCCTGACGTCCTTGTCGGTCAGCGCGAAACCGGGCGTCGGCGGCTGCGCCGACCCCTGGGATACGCCTTCCCGTGGCTTCTGCGTTGTGGGCATCCCCTGCTCTAACGCCTCACGATTGCAGATGTTCCGTCGCCGCGCCAGCACTGGACGGAGAACCTTTTCGGGCCGTTGTGTCCAGTGCCCGGATCAGGCTCCTCCGCGTCCGACGAGCACATCGGCGCCCGACTGCTCAAGCGTCCGCGCGAGGCCTTCGTGCAGCTCGACCGCGGGCTCCCAGCCGAGCAGATCGCGGGCCAGCGTGATGTCCGGCTGGCGCACCTGCGGGTCGTCGGTCGGGAGCGCCTCGAAGATGATCTCCGAGCTCGATCCGGTGACGTCGACGACCGTCTCGGCGAGCGCCAGCAGCGTGAACTCGTTCGGGTTGCCGACGTTGATCGGGCCCTGCTGGCCGGATTCCGCGAGCGCGATCATCCCGCGGATCAGATCGTCGACGTAGCAGAACGAGCGCGTCTGGCTGCCATCGCCGAACACCGTGATGGGACGGTTCTGCAGCGCCTGACGCATGAACGTCGGGATCGCGCGGCCGTCGTGCGGGCGCATCCTCGGTCCGTACGTGTTTTTCGCCATCACGCCGGTGCCGGCCCAGAAGTTCTCGAGGCCCGGGACCGAGAAGTCGTAGACAAGCGGCGTCGCCGCGATCTCCTCGATCTCGTTGACAGGTGCCCACACGAGGTCGCCGGTTGCACGCGCGTTGAGCCGCTGCTGGACGCCGCCATCCCAGCACAGCGGATCCCACGGCGCGACGTTGCAGAGCGTCAGCATCCAGAATGGGTGCTTGCGATCGCCGGTCTTCTTGCGGAACTCGGTCTCGTAGCGACCGACGGAGGGGACAAGCCCGAAGCGCGCGAGCGCAACGATCAGGTCGTCCTTCAGCTCCTCGGACACCGTCGTGAAGACGTGCCGCTTGCCCTCCACCAGCAGCGCACCCGAGTGCACGCCGTCGCCCTCGCGATAGCCCTCGAGGAACCACTTCAGCCGACGCAGCGGAAGCCCAAGGATCCAGCCAGGGATCCGCTTGCGATTGCCGCCGAAGCCGAGCCGCTCCATCAGGCGCAGCAGCAGCTTGGAATGCACGAAGATCGAGGCCGAGCGCGCGGCGCTGGCGGGCGCGTGGACGACATGCAGCCCAAGTCGCTGCTCGATGACCGACGCGGCGCGCGCAAGCAGCGCCTCGTCGCAGGTGAGCGTCAGGAACGCGTTGCCGGGGCTCTCGTGCCACGAGCCTTCCGCGACCCACAGGCCGAGCAGCCACAGGAAGTCGTCGCTGACCTCGATGCGGGCGGGTAGCGGGACGCTGCGACCAGGCGTGCGGAGACGCACGCGGGCGCCGTCGGGCACGCGCGTCTCGATCCGCCGCAGGACGGGCAGCGGCACGCTATCTGCCTCGCGCATCCGGATGATCTTCGTCCAGGCGCCGTTGCGCCAGTTCGGACCCGCGTTGCGGCGCTCGGAGACGAGCAGGCCGAAGACGTCCTGGCGCTGGCGCCAGACCTCGGCGCCGAGCCCCGGCGACTCGACGAGCAGATCCCACGGGTCACCCTCGGCGCGGCGCCAGACGTCGAGCATGTCCAACGCGGTGACGTCGCGTTCGGGAACCTCGATCCGGCGCGCGATCGCGACCCTGTCGCCGACCTCGAGCTCGGTGACGGGGCGAGCCTGCGGCTCGCCGTCGTCGCCCTCGACGAAGATCGAGTGATGGCCGGTGACGCGGATCGAGCGGCCGTAGCGCGTGCGCACCTCGAAGCAGCGCTCGTCGGTCGGATGGGCGATCAGCGATGACGCCTCGGCCGCGACCATCCGGCCTCCGTTCTCAAACGCCGGCACGCGATAGCCGTCGAGTGGATACTCGACGGCGGGCGCTCCGTCGGCGATCGCGACGGCGCCCCCCGCGTCTGCATGGCGCGGGGCATACCGCGCCGCAATTGCGCGCGTCGCGAGCCGCTCGGCGAGCTGCGCGACGGTCTCGCGGTGCAGCTCGGTCCCGTCGTCAAAGAGCACCTGCTCGTCGGCGAGCACGGAGTTGAAGATGCGGATGATCGCCGTGTCGACGCCCTGCTGGCGGTGGTAGGCCATCGTCAGCGCCTCGGCATAGCGCTTGGCCTCGTCGTAGACGCCGCTCGGGCCGATCGGGTTGACGTGCCCCCAGTATGTCTCCTTCTGGGGGTGGACCTGCGGGTG
>JBBSQG010000170.1:0-6559 GCA_038258125.1 Solirubrobacterales bacterium | reverse complement strand
GCCGCCAGCGCGCGCCAGCCCAGCGACGGGTTGAGGTTGTGGGCATGCACGACCCGGGCGCCCGTGTGGCGCACCGCCGCGGCGACCTGCGCGGGCGCCAGCCCCCCGCCGAGCAGCCCCGCCGCCGCCCGCGCGCGGCCGATCGTCGCGCTGTCACGGGCCAGCAGCGCGGCGTCCTCACCGAGCTGCTCGCGCACGAGCCACAGCAGATCGTCGACCGCGCGCTCCTCGCCGCCCGTCGTGCGGTAGCGGTTGTGCAGGAAGAGGATCACGGCCGAGCCCAAACCTAGACTGTTGCCGCGACATGCAGCCGACGGCGAGCATCATCGTCCCGACGCGCCGGCGAGCGGGCTATCTCGACGTGGCGCTGCGGTCGATCGCGCCCCAGGTCGCCGCCGCGGGCGCCGAGCTGCTCGTCGTCGACGACGGGCCCGACGACGCGAGCCGCGCGACCGCCGAGCGCCACGGCGCGCGCTACGTCGCCCACGCCGGCTCGCGCGGGCTGAACGCCGCCCGCAACACCGGCATCGACGCCGCCGCCGCCGACCTGCTCGTGTTCGTCGACGACGACGTCGACGTGCGGCCCGGCTGGCTCGCCGCGCTGCTGGCGGCCGACGCCGGGGCGGCACCCGACGTCGGTGTCCTGACCGGTCCGATCCACGCCCGCTTCGAAGGCCACCGCTGGCGCTCCTGCGGCCGCGAGCTGCCCCCGATCACGACGCAGGACCACGGGGCTCAGGATCGCGACGTGGCCAGCGCCTGGGGGGCGAACATGACCGTGCGCCGCTCGGCGATCGACCGCGCCGGTCGCTTCGACGAGGCGCGCGAGCTCTACGGCGACGAGCAGGAATGGCAGAACCGGCTGCGAGCCGGCGGCGGGCGGATCCGCTATGTCGCGGCGGCGGCGCTCGATCATCGCCGTGCCGGCGACGATGCGCGCCTGCGCTCGCTGGCGGCGGCGGCGTACCGGCGCGGCGGCGCCAGCCGGCGCTACGACGTCTACACGGGCGACGACCCCACGCTGCGCCGCGAACTGCGTGTGCTCGCGGGCTGCGCCGTGCATGCGCTGCGCTTCGCCTGCCCGGGGGGCATCGTGTCGACGGCGCACTCGCTCGGCCGCACGCGCGCGCTGCTCGCGCCGGGCGGGGGTGTGAGCCTCGGCGCGCGGCGCGCGTTCGTCCGCGTGACCGGTCGCGCGATGGCGGCGGGCCTGGTCGTGGCCTGGCGCCTCGCGGGAGAGAAGAGCGAGGCCGAGCCCGACCCCGACTTCCTCTCCGGCGAGAGCGGCACGGTGCGCGCACTGCGACGCCCGCCGCTGCGCGCGCTCGACAACGCGCTCGACCTCGAGGCGCGCCCGCGCCTGCGACAGATCGATCAGGCCGCGCGCGAGCAGCCGGCCCGGCGCAGCGTGCTCGTGCTCGGCGTCGAGCGACCGGGCCGGCTGATGACCGCGCTGCGCGCGGAACTGCACCGCACGCGCCACGAGATCGACATGCACACCGTCGCGATGGGCGACGGCGGCAAGTTCGAGCACCTCAACGCGCTGCTCGCCGCCCATCCCGCCGCCGGGCACGACTGGCTGCTCGTCGTCGATGACGACGTCGTGCTCGGGCCGCGCTTCCTCGATCGCTTCCTGTTCTGCGCGGAGGACGCCGGCCTGCTGCTCGCCCAGCCCGCCCACCGCCGTCACTCACACGCCGCCTGGGTGGCGACGCGGCGGCTGCCGGGCGGCGCCGTGCGCGAATCGCGCTTCGTCGAGATCGGGCCGCTCACCGCGTTCGCGGCGCCGGTGTTCGAGACGCTGCTGCCGTTTCCGCCGCAGCTGCCGATGGGCTGGGGGCTGGATGCCCACTGGGGCGCGGTCGCGCAGGAGCATGGCTGGCGGGCGGGGATCGTCGACGCGACCCCGATGCTGCACACCGCGCCCGTCGGCGGCGGCTACGGGCGCGACGCCGCGGTCGCCGAAGCGCAGGCGTTCCTGGCCACCCGCCCGTACGTCACGCGCGCGCAGGCGCGCTGGTCGCGGCGGATCGCATGACGGCCTCCCGCAGGGGGGTGGCGCGGTGAGGGTCGCCATCGTCTCGGAGTTCTATCCGCGCGCCACCGACCCCGTGCTCGGGCTGTGGGCGCACCGCCAGGCGATCGCCGCGCGCGACGCCGGCGCCGACGTGCGCGTGCTCGTCCTGCACCGCCCGCTGCCGTCGCTGGCGGCGGCGCGCAGCGGTCCGCGCGCCGCCGCCCAGGCGACCGCGCGCGCGCTCGCCCAGCCGGCGCACGCGACACTCGACGGGATCGAGATCACCTACGTCCCGTTCCTCGCGCCGCCGCGGCCGCAGACGTACGGCAGCTGGGGCCGCTGGGCCTCGGGACCGCTCGCGATCGCCCTGCGCGCGCTGCGCCGCCGGTTCGCCTTCGAGCTCGTCCACGCCCACAACGCGGTGCCCGCCGGCGAGGCGGTGCGGCGCGCGGGGCTGAAGCTGCCGCTTGTCGTCTCCGTCCACGGCGGCGACGTCTTCCACACGGCGCCGGGCTCGGCGGCCGGCGCCGCCGCCGGTCGCGCCGCGCTCGGCCGCGCCCGGCTCGTGCTCGCCACCAGCGCCGGGATCGCGGCGCGCTGCCGCGCGCTGGGGGCGCGCCACACCCAGGTCGTGCGCCTGGGCAGCGACCTGCCGGCGGCCCGCGCCGCGCCCTACGGCGCGCCGACGGTCGTGACGACCGGGCACGTCATCGCCCGCAAGCACCATGCCGACGTGCTGCGCGCCGTCGCGTTGCTGGGCGACCGCCATCCAGCGCTGCGCTACCTCGTCATCGGCGACGGGCCCGAGCTCGAGCGCCTGCGCGCGCTCGCCGCCGAGCTGGGGATCGAAGACCGCGTCGAGCTCGCCGGCCAGCTGGAGGGCGCCGAGGCGCTCGCCCGCACGCGCCGCGCGACGCTGTTCGCGATGCCCTCGACCGACGAGGCGTTCGGTGTCGCCTACGTCGAGGCGATGGCCGGCTGGCTGCCCGCGATCGCCGCCGAGGGCGAGCCGGGCCCGCAGGAGATCCTCGCGGCGGGCGGCGGGCTGACGCTCGTCCCACCCGGCAACGCCGACGCGCTCGCCGACGAGATCGATCGCCTGCTGAGCGAACCGGCGGCGCTGCGCGCGGCGGCCGCGGCCGCGGGCGCGGCCGTGGAGCGCGCGTTCTCGTGGGAGGCCTGCGGGGCGGCGACGGTGGCCGCCTACGGCGCCGCCGCACCTCGCCGGTCACGGCGCGCGCCGCGATGAGCGCCGAGCGGCCGGTCCTGTTCGTCACCAACCACGTCCCGCCCGAGCGCGTCGGCGCGTTCGCCGCGCTGCATCGCCTCCAGCCGCTGGAGCTCGCGCTGTTCGGCGGGCGCTCGATCCACGCCACCGCGGGCGTCGCGGACCCCGGCGTGCCGCACCGCTTCGTCGGCCAGCGCGAGGCCTACGCGATCGCCGCCTCGGGCCGCTACCGCGCCGTCGTCTGCGGCACCGCCGGCCGCGTCGCGCTGCCCGCGGCGTGGCAGGGCGCGCGTACGTCGCGCACGCCGTTCGTGCTGTGGAGCGCGCTGTGGTCACAACCGCACACGGCGGCGCATCTCGTGGCGGGGGCGCCGCTCATGGCAGCGCTGTACCGCGGCGCCGATGCCGTCGTCGCCTACGGCCCCCACGTCGCCGCGTTCGCGCGCGCCCGCGGCGCACGCAACGTGCACATCGCGCCGCAGGCCGTCGACAACGCGTACTGGGCGGCCGCGCCCCCACCGGATTCGCAGCAGCCGGCGGCGCCGTTCGTCGCGGTGTTTCTGGGAAGGCCCGGGCGGGCAAAAGGCGCAATGGTGCTGCTCGATGCCTGGCGTCAGTCAGGTCTCGGCGCATCAGCCGCCGCGCTCGTCCTCGTCGGTGCGGGAACCGGGTCCACTCGGCTCCCCACCGGCGGCGCGGTGGTCTTCGCCGGACCGCAGCCCGCGGAGCAGGTTCGCAACTTCCTGGCCGCGGCGGACGTCTGCGTCATACCGTCCCTGCGCACCCGCGGGTTCCGCGAGCCATGGGGCCTGGTCGCCAACGAGGCCATGAACCAGTCCACCCCCGTCATCGCAAGCGACGAGGTCGGCGCGGTCGCCGGCGGACTCGTCCGCCACGAGCGCAACGGCCTCGTCGTCCCCGCCGGCGACGTTCGCGCGCTGGCCGCCGCGCTGACGCGACTGCACGGCGATCCGGCGCTGCGCGCGACACTCGGCGCCAACGCCCGCCGCGATGTCGCCGCCTACACCTTCCTGGCCTGGGCCGCCGGCTTTCAGACTGCCCTGCAGTCGCTACGGTGAACACTCCGATGCGACGCCCGCTGCTCATCCTCGCCACGACGCTCGCCCTGCTCACGCCGGCCGCGGCGGCCTCCGCCTCCGGCCTCGACGTCATCCGAGACTGCACCGACGACGAGGTCATGTCCAAGACCTACACCCAGAAGGAGTACCGCGACGCGCTGCGCCAGTTCGCCGCCGACGGCGACCAGTACGGCAACTGCCGCGACGTCATCAAGCGCGCCCAGGCGGCGGCGCTCACCGCCGGCAAGAAGCCCAGCTCAAGCGGCGGCGGCGGTGGCGGCGCGGGCGGCGGTGGCGGGGCCGGAGCGATCGGCAGCGCGCCGGCCGCCGACCAGCTCGAGCAGGCCACCGACGACGAGCGCAAGGCGGTCGATGCCGCGCGCGCGACGACGGACGCGGTGACGCTCGACAGCGGCAAGGTGATCCCGGCCAACGCCGCCACCGCTCCGGCGACGAGCAGCGTCGCCGACCTGCCGGCCGCGCTGATCGTCCCGCTGGCGCTGCTGCTGGCGGGAGCGCTCGTGCTCGGCGCCCTTCGCATCCGACGCCTTGTCCACGCGCGCCGCGCCTAGCCTCCGCGGACGGGTCGCCGCGCTGAGCGTCCCGACGCCGGCGGTGCAGACGCTGCTGACCGTCGGCCTCGCCGCGATCATCTGCGCGGTCGCGTTCGCCGCCGACGGCGGGCTGAACCTCGGCCGCACGACGCCGGCCGAGATGGCGCTGATGCTCGGCGGCGGCGGCACCGTCGTGGGCGCGCTGCTGCTCGCCCCGCGCCGCGAGGGCCTGTGGGGCGCCACGCCGCTGGCGCTGCTGCTCGCGCTCGGCGTGCTCACGGCGCTGTCGATCACCTGGGCGGCGAGCCCCTCGGAGGCCTGGGTGGAGACGAACCGCACGCTCACCTACGCGGCGGTGTTCGCGGCCGCCGTCGCGCTCGCCCACAGCGTGCCGGGCCGCTGGAGCGCCGTGCTCGGAGCGATCACCCTGTCCGCCGTCGCGATCAGCGCCTACGCCGTGCTGACGAAGATCTTCCCCGGCGCGCTGAACCCCGACGAGGTCTACGCCCGCCTGCGCGAGCCGTTCGGCTACTGGAACAGCGTCGGCCTGGCGGCGGCGCTCGGCGTGCCCGGCTGCCTGTGGCTCGGCACGCGGCGCGGCGGCCATCAGGGCCTCAACGCGCTCGCCTACCCGGCGCTGGGGCTGCTCGTGCTCACCATGCTGCTGTCCTTCTCACGTGGCGCGGTGCTGGCGGCCGCGCTGGGTGCCGCGTTCTGGTTTGCCACGGTTCCGCGGCGCCTGCGCGGCGCGGCGGTGCTGATCGCCGGCAGCGCCGGCGGCGGGCTGATCGCGCTGTGGGCGTTCTCGCAGAACGTGCTGACCGAAGACCGCGTGCCGGTCGACCTGCGCAACCAGGCGGGCCTGCAGCTCGGCCTGCTCGTGCTCGTCACGCTCGTGCTGCTGGCCGGTGCCGGCCTCGCCGTCGGCTTCGCGCGCGCCTCGTATACCCCCACGCTGCATCAGCGCGACCGCGCCGGCGTGGCGCTGCTCGTCGCCGTTGCCCTGATCCCGATCGGCGGGCTCGTCGCGCTGTCGGCCGGCGATCGCGGCCTGTCGGGCTCGATCTCGGCCCGCTGGGAGCAGCTCACCGACCCGTCGGCGACGCTGCCCGCCAACGACAACAGCCGCCTGACCGCGGCCGGCAGCGTGCGCGCGCGCTATTGGGACGAGGCGCTGCGGATCTTCGGCGACCACGCCGCGGTGGGCGTCGGCGCGGGCGGCTACGCGATCGTGCGCAAGCGCTACCGCACGGCCGACCAGGCGGTCCGCCATGCGCATGGCTACCCCGTGCAGACCGCCGCCGACCTCGGCCTCGCCGGCCTCGCCGTCAGCCTCGCCCTGCTCGCCGCCTGGGTGGCCGGCGCGGCGCGCGCCACCGGCCTGCGCCGGCGCGATCGCGGGCGGCCGTACCCGCCGGAGCGGATCGGGCTGCTGACGCTCGTCGCGGTCGTCGTCGTCTTCGGCGTGCATTCGCTCGTCGACTGGACGTGGTTCGTGCCCGCCAACGCCGCTGTCGCGCTGCTGGCGGCCGGCTGGGTCGCCGGCCGCGGGCCGCTCGGCGACCGCTCCCCGGAGGCCGGCGCGTCCGCGTCCGGCGGCGATCTGCGCGAGCGGCTGCGCGCCGGGATGCGCGACCGCGGGCGCGCGGTCTGCGCCGCAGCGGCCCTGCTGATCGTGCTC
>JBBSQG010000169.1:0-6590 GCA_038258125.1 Solirubrobacterales bacterium | reverse complement strand
GCCCGCCGCTACGACGGCGCCGTCCCCATCTCACACCTCGACCTCTACCGGCTCGGTGACCTCGACGCCGAGGACCCGGCGCTGCTCGCCGACGAGCTCGCCGAGGACCGCGTCGCGTTCGTGGAGTGGCCGGAGGTCGGGTCGCCGGCCGGCCTGGACGCCGAGCGCATCGTGGCACGGGTCGCGCTCGAGCACCGCGGCGGCGACCGCCGGCGCGTCGTCGTGGACACGCGCGCGCAGCGCTGAGCGCGGCGCCATGATCGTCCTCGGCTTCGACACCGCCACGCCCGCTACCGCCGTCGCGCTGCTCGACGACGCGGGGGCGGGTGGGACGGATGCGATCGAGCGCCGCCACGAGCCGGCCGCGGGCGCGCGGCCGGGGCACGCGGCGCAGCTGCTCGCGCTCGCCGCCGAGCTGCTCGACGAGGCCGGGCTGTGCTTCGCCGATGTCGACCGGATCGTTGTCGGCCTCGGTCCCGGCACCTTCACCGGGCTGCGCATCGGCGTCGCCACCGCGCGGGCACTCGCCCAGGGCAGCGGCGCCGAGCTCGTCGGCGTGTCGACGCTGCACGCGCTCGCCATCGCCGCGGAGCCCGGGGCTCCCGCCGGCAGCGGCGTGCTGGCGGTGATCGACGCGCGCCGCGGCGAGGCGTTCGCGGCCGGCTGGCGGGGCGGCGAGCCGCTCCTCGAGCCGCTCGCACTCGGGCCGGCCGCGCTGGCCGGGCGGGTCGCGGATGCGGGTGGATCGTGGCTGGCGGTGGGGGATGGGGCGCTACGATTTCGAGCCGACCTGGAGGGCGCCGGCTGCACCGTCGCACCCAACGATTCGCCGCGGCACGGCGTCAGCGCGCTCGCGATCTGCGGCCTCGGACTGCGGGCGTCCGTGGGAACGGCGCCCGATCTCGTCGTTCCCGACTACCTGCGCCTGCCCGACGCCGTGATCGCCCGCCACCAGCCGACGCGCTGACCATGGACCCCGGCCCGCTTGAGATCCGCCGCCTGACCTACGCGGATCTGCCGCAGATCATCGCCATCGAGCGGCGGGCGTTCCCGACGCCCTGGTCGCTGGCGATGTTCGTGCTCGAGCTGTCCAAGCCCGCGAGCGTCTGCCTGGCCGCCCTGCGCGACGATCGGATGCTCGGCTTTCTCATCTGCTCGCGCTACGACACCGTGTGGCACATCATGAACGTCGCCGTCGACCCCGACCGGCGCCGCGCCGGGATCGCCATGGCGCTGCTGACCGATCTGCTGCGGCGCATCGACGGCGACAGCGCGCGCTTCACGCTGGAGGTACGCGAGTCCAACGCCGCCGCGATCGAGCTCTACGAGCGCTTCGGCTTCCGTGCGGCCGGCCGCCGCCGGCGCTCCTACCAGGACACTGGCGAGGACGCGGTGATCATGTGGCGCACCCGCTCGACGCTGGCCGGCAGCTTCGACGACGTCCCCAACGCGTCGCCGGCATGAGCGCGCTCATCCTCGCCCTGGAGACGAGCTGCGACGACACCTGCGCCGCCGTCATCACCGGCGACGGCGAGTTGCGCTCCAACGTCATCTCCTCGCAGGGCATCCATGACGCGTACGGCGGCGTCGTGCCCGAACTCGCCTCGCGCCACCACCTCGAGCTGGCCAACGCCGTCGTCGACGACGCGCTGCGCCGCGCCGGCGCGACGCTCGACGACATCGGGCTCGTCGCCGTCACCCAGGGACCGGGGCTCGTCGGCGCGCTGCTGGTCGGCGTCGCGACGGCGAAGGGGCTGGCCGCCGCGCGCGGGCTGCCGCTGGCCGCCGTCGACCACCTGCAGGGCCACGTCGCGGCGAGCTTCCTGCGCTTGGGCTCCGACCCCGGCCGCCCCGCCGACCAGCCGATCATGGAGCCGCCGTTCGTGTGCCTGATCGCCAGCGGCGGGCACACGCTGCTGGCGCACGTCGAGCGCCACGACGGCTTCGGCGTGCTCGGCCGCACGCTCGACGACGCTGCGGGCGAGGCGTTCGACAAGGGCGCGCGGCTGCTCGGCCTGCCGGTCCCGGGCGGCCCCGCGCTCGAGCGCCTGGCGCGCGACGGCGATCCCCAGGCCTTCGCCTTCCCCATCGCTCGCACCCTCGCCGGGCTGGACTTCTCGTTCGCGGGTGTGAAGACGTCGCTGCTGTACCGCGTGCGCGACCTCGGCGAAGCTGCCGCGCGCGAGCATGCGGCGGACCTCGCGGCGAGCTACCAGCACGCGATCGTCGAGGCGCTCGCGCAGCGCTGCGAGCAGGCACTGACGCAGACCGGCATGCAGCGCCTCGCGGTCGGCGGAGGCGTGGCGGCGAACGGGCCGCTGCGCGCGCGGCTGCGGGGGCTTGGCGCCGAACTGGGGATCCCGCCGCGCGAGCTGTGCACCGACAACGCCGCGATGATCGCCTCGGCGGCGCGCTTCGTACGGGCCCAGCCGTTCCCGGACTACCTCGCGCTCGACGCCTACGCCTCCGGTGAGCGCGCGCTCGCGTAGGGCGGGCCAGACTTCGATGGCACCCGAGATCGTCCTCTACGGCAAGCCCGGCTGTCACCTGTGCGACGACGCGCGCGCGGTCCTCCAGCGCGTCGGCGCACCCTTCGCCGAGATCGACATCACGTCCGACGACGTGCTGCACGCCGCCTATCTGGAGCGCATCCCCGTCGTCGCCCTCGACGGGCAGGAGCGCTTCGAGTACTTCGTGGATGAAGCCGCGCTGTGCCGGCTTCTGGGTAAAGTGGATCGCCGATGACGACCGGCGAGCGCGTTCCCACGGCCGTTGACGCTGTGCCGCCCGATGGTGTGGTGGTGGGCGCCGAGCGCCTCTCGCTTGGCGTCGCAGCGCGCCTGTCGCGCTACCTGCAGGTGCTCACGCAGGCCAAGAAGATGGGCAAGGAGACGATCTCCTCGCGCGAGCTGAGCGACTACACGCACGTCAACCCGACGCAGATCCGGCGTGACTTCTCGGGCTTTGGCAAGTTCGGCAAGCGCGGCGTCGGCTACAACGTCGACGCGCTCGTGTCGCAGATCCGCAAGATCCTGCGCACCTCCGGCCAGCACAACATCGCGCTGTTCGGCGCCGGCCATCTCGGCCAGGCGATCGCCTCGTCGGACATCTTCGCCGACCACGGCTTCCGCGTGATCGCGATCTTCGACACCGACAAGTCGAAGATCGGCCAGAAGATCGGCGCCACCACGGTGCGCCACTCCTCCGAGCTGCGCTCGATCGTCGAGGACGAGGACATCGTCGTCGGCGTGCTCGCCGTCCCGACCGCGGCCGCGCAGTCGATCGCCGACGACCTCGTCGAGGCGGGGGTGAAGATCATCTTCAACTACTCCGAGGCGCTGCTGCAGGTGCCGCCGGAGGTGACCGTCCACACCTCGTCGCCGGCGGTTGATCTGCTCTACGCGCTGTACTTCTACTTGACGTAGGAGTACCGCCGCGCGACATCGCTCATGCCCATCGACCTCGACAACATGGAGGAGATGTTCGCCGCGTCCACGGACCTGACCGTGGGCTTGGAGGAGGAGTTCGCGGTGCTCGATCCGCAGACGCTCGACCTCGTGCCGCGCTTCGAAGACCTGCGCGACGCGGCCGCCGAGCTCGATCGGGTGCTGTTCGAGGCGATCACCGGCGAGCTGATCTCCTCGGAGATCGAGATCGTCTCCGGCCGCGGCGAGGACCTGCATGACGCGATCGCCCACCAGCGCGACCGCCGCCGGCGCCTGTTCGCGCTCGCCGGCAAGCGCGGCGTCGCGCTCGGCGCGACGGGCACTCACCCGTGGGCCGACTACCGCGAGCAGCGCAACATCGACACCGAGCACTACCGCCGCGTCGTCGACGGTCTCGGCTACGTGGCCCGCCGCAACAACACGTTCTCCCTGCACGTCCACGTCGGGGTGCGCGGCGCCGACCGCGCGGTGCAGGTCTGTGACCGCCTGCGCCCGGTGCTGCCGCTGCTGCTCGCCATCAGTGCCAGCTCGCCGTTTCTCGAGCGCCAGGACACGCTGCTGCACTCGGCGCGCAGCCAGATCTTCACGAAGTCCTTCCCGCGCTGCGGCGTGCCGGACGCGTTCGGGGACTGGCGCACCTTTCGCGACTACCTCGAGCTGCTGATCGCCACGGGCTCGATCGTCGAGTACACCCAGGTCTGGTTCTCGATTCGCCCGCACGCCTCGTTCGGGACCGTCGAGGTGCGCATCTGCGATGCACAGGTGACCGCCGCCGAGTCCGAGGGGCTCGCTGCGCTCGTCGTCGCCTGCGTCGGCCAGGCGCTGCGCGACATCGACGAAGGCGTTCCGTTCGAGGATCCGCCGCACCGGCTGATCGAGGAGAACATGTGGCGCGCGATCCGCTACGGCATGGACGGGCGGATGATCGACACCGCCCGTGGCACGGAGCTGGCGGCGCGGGCGGCGCTCGACGGCCTGTGGGAGTGGACGGCGCCCGCGCGAGCAGCGGAGCGCATCGACGTCGCGCTCGAAGGCCCGACCGGCGCCCAGCGCCAGCGCGCGACGCTGCTGGAGGGCGCGGACCTGCGCGCGGTCTACGCTGGCACGGTCCGCGAGACGATGACGACCTACGCCCAGGAGGTTCCCGCATGAGCACGCAACCGCCAGGACCCGGCGAAGACGACCTGTCCGACCTCAGCGAGGAGGAGCTGCGCGCCGCCTACGAGGCCGAGATCGCACGGGTGCGAGTCGAGGACGTGCTCGTCCAGACCGTCGTCTCGCTGCTGAACCTCGCGGCCCGCAAGGCCGGGCTCACGGGGGCCGAGGAGGAGCCCGACTTCGAGCAGGTGCGCCAGGCGATCGACGCCACGACGGCGCTGATGCCGCTCGTCGAGCCGAGCCTCGGGCCCGACGCCAAGCAGGTGCGCGACGCCCTTTCGCAGCTGCAGCTCGCCTATGCGCGCTCCGGCGCCAAGCCGCCGCCGGGGGCCCCAAGCCCGGCCGACCCCGTCCCGCCGGCGAGCGACCCGCACTCCGGCAGCCGGCTCTGGGTGCCAGGTCAGTAGGCGCGCCACCCGTCCCTCCGGTTAGTATGCGCGCGCGTTTGTCGCGGCTGGGGGCCATTGACACCTGCTCCGCGGCGGGCTAGGTCCGCAGCACCAAAGATTTACGGAGGCCGTTTCCCTTGAGTGATTTCCTGCTGGACCACGGGGTCGTCGTCGCATTGATCTGCGCCGGCTTTGCAGTGCTCTACGGAGCGCTGACTACGCGCTCGCTGTTGGCACTTTCACCCGGCAACGAGCGCATGGTCGAGATCTCGAAGGCCGTCCAGGAGGGCGCTTCTGCGTACCTGCGCCGGCAGTACACGACGATCGGCATCGTCGGCGCGGTCCTGTTCTTCGTGCTGATCCCGCTGCAGAGCATCGAGGTCGCGGTCGGCTTCGCGATCGGCGGCGCGCTGTCGGCGGCGGCCGGCTTCATCGGCATGAACGTCTCGGTGCGGGCCAACTGCCGCGTTGCCGAGGCCGCCCGCGGCGGCATCCCGCCCGCGCTGAACGCCGCCTTCCGCGGCGGCGCGATCACCGGCATGCTCGTCGTCGGCCTCGCGCTGTTCGGCGTCGCCGGCTACTACGGGGTCCTGACGTTCCTCTTTGACAGCAGCCAGAAGGAGGCCATCGACGCGTTGATCGGCCTTGGCTTCGGCGGCTCGCTGATCTCGGTCTTCGCGCGTCTGGGCGGCGGCATCTTCACCAAGGGCGCCGACGTCGGCGCCGACCTCGTCGGCAAGGTCGAGGCGGGCATCCCCGAGGACGACCCCCGCAACCCGGCCGTGATCGCCGACAACGTCGGCGACAACGTCGGCGACTGCGCCGGCATGGCGGCCGACCTGTTTGAGACCTACGCCGTCACCGCCGTGGCGGTCATGCTGCTCGGCGTCCTGACGTTCGCCGGCGACAACGCGACGCAGGTCGCGCTGTACCCACTCGTGCTCGGCGGCGTCGCGATCATCGCCTCGATCATCGGCACATTCGCCGTCAAGTCGGCGGCGGGCAACGTCGAGCGCGCGCTCTACCAGGGCCTTGTGGCCTCGGGCGTCCTCGCCGCGATCGCCTTCTATCCGGTCACGAAGTGGATCATGAGCGACCTGCAGACCGCGACCGCCGACGTGAGCATCTCCGTACCGTCGGTCGGCGACCTGTACCTCTGCTCGCTGGTCGGGCTGGCCGTCACGGCGCTGCTGTTCCTGATCACCGACTACTACACATCGACGCGCTTCAACCCGGTCAAGAAGACGGCCGAGGCGTCGCAGACCGGCCACGCGACGAACATCATCTCCGGCCTGTCGCAGGGCATGCAGGCGACCGCGCTGCCCGCGATCGTGCTGGCGCTCGGCATCTACGGCGCCTACGAGCTCGGCGGTATCTACGGCATCGGCGTCGCCGTCATGGCGCAGCTCGGCCTGTGCGGTCTGATCGTCGCGCTCGACGCGTTCGGGCCGATCACCGACAACGCCGGCGGCATCGCCGAGATGGCGGAGATGCCCGAGGAGGTCCGCAACGTCACGGACCCGCTCGATGCGGTCGGCAACACGACGAAGGCCGTCACGAAGGGCTACGCGATCGGCTCGGCCGTGCTCGCCGCGCT
>JBBSQG010000168.1:0-6595 GCA_038258125.1 Solirubrobacterales bacterium | reverse complement strand
GATCGAGATGCACTTCCTGCCCGACGTCTACGTGCCCTGCGAGCAGTGCGGCGGCAAGCGCTACAACCGCGAGACGCTCGACGTGCACTTCAAGGGCAGGACGATCGCCGACGTGCTGAACATGCCCGTCGAGGAGGCGTTGCAGTTCTTCGAGCACATCCCGAAGATCCGCCGGCGCTTGGAGACGCTGTCGGCCGTCGGGCTGGGCTACATCCGTCTCGGCCAGCCGGCGACGACGCTGTCGGGCGGCGAGGCGCAGCGGGTGAAGCTCGCCACCGAGCTGTCGAAGGTGGCGACCGGGCGCACGCTGTACATCCTCGACGAGCCCACGACGGGGCTGCACTTCGCCGATGTCCAGCGCTTGCTCGAGGTCCTGCAGCGGCTCGTCGACCAGGGCAACAGCGTCGTCGTGATCGAGCACAACCTCGACGTCATCAAGACCGCCGACCGGCTGATCGACATGGGACCCGAGGGTGGCGAGGAGGGCGGCCAGGTCGTCGCGTCCGGCACGCCTGAGGAGGTCGTCGGGATGCCCGGCTCGTACACGGGCGCGTTCCTGCTCGACGCCGGGGTCGTGGCGGCGGCGCCGAAGGCCAAGCGCGGGCGCGGGCGCGGGGCTGCCGCGGCGGCGTAACGCGGGCGTCGCCAGGTTGCTCACCGTGGCGGAGCTCGCGTCCGTGGACGATCTGACGGCAATTGGTCCGAGCGGTGACGCGCCAACAATGTCTTGTGATTGCTCCTCCGGATAACTTGCACCGCGGAGGCGGGCGAAGGTGTAGCGGCGTCGTGCGGGAGAGGCGACGCCACAACCGAAGGAGGAGTCGTGGCCGCAACGCTGTCCAGGTCCGGGTTCGCGGGGCTCTACGCCCTGGTGTTCGGCGCAACATATCTCGCAGTGGCGCTCTTGGAAGTGCTGATCGGCGACGGTGGGGTGACGATCGGGGATGGGACGAGCATCAACCAGATCATCCTGCTCGTCGAGCAGCCTCACAACGCCGTCCACTGGCTCACCGGCGCGGCGCTGGTCGGCTCTGCGCTCGCCGGGTTCGCGAAGCCCGTCGTACGCATCATCGGCGTGGTCTTCGCGCTCGTGACGATCGTCGGGCTCGTGCTGCCGTCGACGACGATGGAGCTGCTCGGCTACGGCGAGGGCCTCAGCGTCCCGATCGCCTACACCGCCGTGCACGCCCTCACCGCGCTGACCGCGCTCTACGCCGGCTTCGTCGCCAGCAAGTAGTCCCGTGGCGACCAGCCCGATGACCGCCCCGCACCCGCCGTCCTCGCGGCAGCGGCTGCGGCTGTTCGTGTGGGTGGCCCTCGCCGTCGCTGTGGTCGGCGAGGGCGGCCACCGGCTGTTCGATGCGTACGGCAGCACGATCGGCCATCACGCCTTCCACATCGTGATGGTCGGTGGGGCGTCGCTGCTGTTTGTCGCGCTCGCCGCCTACGACATCCACCGCAACGGCCGGCCGCGGTTCACCTGGCGGCTGAGCAGCCACTGACGCGGTGACCGATTCGCCCGGCGCCTTCGCGGTGCCGGGCGGTCAGTGGCCGTGGTGGGCATGCACGACGGCGTGCCCCTTGCCGCGCGCCAGCAGCCAGCGGTTGGCCGGGTACGCGGCGGCGCCGGCGAGCAGCAGCGCGGCGGCCAGCGCGGCCCAGAAGCCGATGTCGGTCAGTGTGGCCTCCATCGCGCCCGGGATCGTCAGCATGATCGTGTTGTCGACGATCTCCATGATCGTGATCGAGATCGTGTCCGCCGCAAGCGCGAGCGGCGCGACGGCGGCGAGCGTCATTCCCGAGCGCAGCAGCGGCAGGCTGGTCAGGGAGTAGCCGAACAGGAAGGCGAGCGCGATCGCCAGCGCGATCGTCGCGAGATCGGAGAAGCCGAGCGCGGTGCCGATCACCATGCCCAGCACCTCACCGATCGCGCAGCCGGTGAGGCAGTGCACCGTTGCGCTGAAGGCGAGGGCGTTGAGTGTTGGCGGGGTGGTTGCGTGGGCGTGGGTGCTCATGGCGCCTCCGGAAGGTTGCATGCGAGCCACTCTAGCACATACCCCCGGGGGGTATCAGATGCGGTGTTCGTGTCGAATCTGGGGCTCATGGAGCACCATTGGCGACACAAGCGCGCCGGCGGTGACGTGCCATAGCCTTCCCGCCGATGGACGACTTCGCCGCCAAGGCCACGCTGTGGCTGCAGAAGTGGCACTGGTATGAGCGCAATACGCTGCCGCACCGCCGCGCCCGTCTGCACTGGGAGCTCATGCGCCGCGGGGCCTACGCCCGCCGGCCGCTGCACGGCAATGCGCTCGAGGCGCTGCGCGACGGGCGCCTGACGGTGGGCGCCAACGCGTTCTTCGAGCCCGACGTGTGGATCACGCTGCTCGACGACGCCACCATCAGCATCGGCGAGGGGACGTTCCTGAACATCGCGGTCATGGTCGCGGCGATGCAGCGCGTGGAGATCGGCGCGCACTGCATGCTCGCCAACGGCTGCTTCGTGACCGACGCCAACCACCGCTTCGACGACTCCGACACGCCGATCACCTGGCAGGGCTTCACGAGCAAGGGCCCGACGATCATCGGCGACAACGTCTGGCTCGGCGCGCACGTCGTCGTCACGAGCGGGGTGACGATCGGCGAGCGCTGCGTGATCGGCGCCAACAGCGTGGTCACGCAGGACGTGCCGCCGTTCTCGATCGCGGCCGGGGCGCCCGCCAAGGTGCTGCGCGCGGTGACCTACGCCGACGCCGACGCCGACGCTGACGGCGACCCGGCCTGACGCGACGCCGGGCCGGCGCGGGCGATCAGCCTCCGAAGCGCCCGCGCAGCGCCAGCACGTTGTCGACGTAGTGCTTGGTGTCCTCGAACATCCCTCGCGTGCGAACGGAGGTGAGCCCCTGGTAGTAGCCCGCCGCCGCGAGGCGCACGTCGCCGCCGGTCTCGCGCAGCAGCTGCGCGAGATAGAGCGAGCCCGCGCGGACGTTATCGGCCGCGGAGCGCGGGTCGAGTGGCGCCGGCGCGAGGTTGCGGTTCACCCAGTCCCACGTCCCGGGCATGATCTGCATGACGCCGCGCGCATTGGCCGGCGACACGACAGCGGTGTTGAAGCCGCTCTCCTGCCAGGCGATCGCCGCCGCGAGC
Source organism: Solirubrobacterales bacterium (assembly GCA_038258125.1). Lineage (GTDB taxonomy): Bacteria > Actinomycetota > Thermoleophilia > Solirubrobacterales > Solirubrobacteraceae > CADCVQ01. The sequence goes on along the minus strand of JBBSQG010000168.1, from coordinate 3,451 downwards.
GACTCGGGCGCGCCGTGCTGCGCCGCCAGCGCCTTGATCTGCGCAGCCCCGAGGCGAGCTGCAGTGGGCATGGGGTTGGCGTCCGGCACGACGCGCACCGCCGGGGTGGGCGTCGCGGCCCGGGGGGGCGCGGGCGCTCCGCTCGGCAGCTTGAGGACCGTGCCGACGAGCAGCCACGCCGCCGGCGAGAGCCCGTTCACGTACGCCATCTGGGCGGCCGGCACGCCGGTCTGCGCGGCGAGGCCGGTCAGCGTGTCCCCCGGGCGGACGATGTATGCGCCCAGCGGTCGCGGGGCGCCGGCCGTCGCGGCGACCGGTGTGACCTGGGCCTGCGCGGGACCGCCGGCGGGCTTGGCGGGCGTGGCGGGCGCAGGGGGCGCAGCGGCGATCCCCGCCCCGGCCAGCGCGGCCTGGCCCTCGGCGATCGATGGGATCTTGACCGTCGAGCCGAGCACGACGAAGGCGTCCTCGCGCAGCCCGTTGTAGGCGGCGACCGTGCGCGTCGTCAGGTTCGACTGCGCCGCGATCGACCACAGCGTCTCGCCGGGCGCGACGGTGTGGGCGACGTGGGCGCTCGCGGGCGGGGCGGCGAGCAGGGCGACGGTTGCCGCGACGATGCAGATACGCAGGGCGCGCATGGGTTCCTCTCTGGACAGGGTCCATTCACCATGCCTCGCGCTGCCCGACTTCTCACATCGCCGCGCGCAGTTACGTCGCCCTGCATGCGACGCTGCAGCGGGCCAGGCCGCGGTGCGCGGGGTCAGCCCTTGGAGGTCATCACGATCAGCCCGATCACGATCGCGGTCGTAAACAGCACGCCGCCGATCGCCGCCACGCCGAAGTTCAGCGCGGCGCTGGCGGTCCTCCCGTCGCGGCGTGCCTCGCCGGCTCGCGCCGTGCCGTAGACGACCATGCCCCAGGCGACCACGACGATCACAGCGGCCAGCGGAGCCGCCCAGACGAGCTCGAGCAGCGCGGCGGAGTCCGTCGCGATCATGTGTCGGCCGCCGCGGTCGCCACGGGTGGGCCATGGCGCAGGCGCTTGCCGAACATCGCCGCCATCAGCGCGAGCAGGCAGACGCAGATCAGCAGCGGGCCGAGCGCGCCCGTGCCGAAGATCCGGCTGACGCCGTAGGTGATGGCGCCGACCGCGGCCGCCGCCGGCAGCGTCAGGGCCCACGCCACCGCGATGTTGCCGGCCAGCCCCCAGCGTACGGCCGACAGGCGCTTGGCGGCGCCGGCGCCGAGCACCGCGCCGGTGATCGAGTGCGTCGTCGAGAGCGGGAAGCCGAGATGGGAGGCGGTCAGCAGCACGGCCGCGCCGCCGCCCTGGGCGGCGAAGCCCTGTGCCGGGTCCATCTTGTAGATCTTGCTGCCCATCGTGCGGATGATCCGCCAGCCGCCGATGTACGTCCCTGCCGCGATCGCCGTGGCCGCCGAGACGATCACCCAGGTCGGCGGGTCGGGGCTCGGCCCGCTCAGCGAGCCGTGCGCGATCAGCGCGAGCGTGATGATGCCCATCGTCTTCTGTGCGTCGTTGGTGCCGTGCGACAACGACAGCAGGCTGGCACTGACGATCTGGCCGAGGCGATAGCCGCGGTTGACCGACCCGGGCCGCAGGCGCCCGACCAGCCGGTAGGTGATGAGGATGCAGGCACCCGCGGTGACGAACGCCACGACCGGCGCGACGAGCGCGGGCACGATCACCTTCTCCAGCAGCGCGCCGCCGAAGATCGCGTCCGGCCCGGTGGCGGCGAACGCCGCGCCGACCACACCACCGATGAGGGCGTGCGACGAGCTCGACGGCAGCCCGAAGTACCACGTGACGAGGTTCCAGGTGATCGCGCCGATGAGCCCGGCGAAGATCACCGTCGTCGTGATCTGGTCGGCGTCGACGATCCCGCCGGCGACGGTCGCGGCGACCTTGATCGAGATGAAGGCGCCGACGAAGTTCAGGATCGCCGACAGGCCGACCGCGGTCTTCGGCGCCAGCGCGCGCGTCGAGATCGACGTCGCGACCGCGTTCGCCGTGTCGTGAAAGCCGTTCGTGAAGTCGAACGCGAGCGCCGTCGCGACGACGATCACCAGGATGATGTCGCTATCCACGCTATGAAGTGGGAGTCAGGAGTTCTTTACGACGATGTTCGCGATGACGTTCGCGATCTGCTCCGTGGCATCGATCGCTTCCTCTAGGCGCTCGAAGATGTCCTTCCAGCGAATCACGACCATCGGATCGATTCCCGTGTCGAACAGCGACGCGACCGCCTCCCGGGTCACCCGGTCACCGTCGGTCTCCAGGCGATGGATCTCGCTCGTGTAGTGCGAGACGTCCTTGAAGCCGCGGATCCGCGGGACCGCCTCGGAGATCTTGCGACAGCACTCCATGAGGATGTGCGCCAGGCGCTGGGCCTGCTCCATCGGCGCCTCGATGCGGTACAGGCCGAGGTAGTCGGCGACCTCCTCGGTGAGGTCGACGATGTCATCCAGTCCCGAGGCCAGCTCGAGGATGTCCTCGCGATCGATCGGCGTCACGAACGTCGAGTTGAGGCGCTGGATGATGTCGTAGGTGATCCGGTCGCCCTCCTGCTCGCAGAGCAGGATCGCGCGGGCCAGATCGTTGTGCTCCGGGAACGAGCGCAACATCTCGTCGAGCAACTCGGCCGCTCGCAGAGCGTTGGCGGCCGCTTCCTCGAAGAGATCGAAGAACACGCGGTCCTTCGGGGCGAAGACCTGTGAGAGGCGAGCCATGGCTCGCACTCTAGTGGTCCTCGTCGCGGTCGCTAGCTCAGCCGCTCGCGCAGCTCGGCCAGCTGCAGCCCGTCGATCGCGTAGCCGTGCTCGGGCTGGGGATAGCGCCGCCCGCGCACGTCGCCCGCGAACGCCGCGACGCCGGCGACCATCTCGGCCTGCAGGCTGGCGTAGCGCTTGACGAAGCGCGCGCCGAGCCCCTCGCGAATGCCGAGCAGGTCGTGGAAGACGAGCACCTGCCCGTCGGTGGCCGGCCCGGCGCCGATCCCGATGACCGGGATCTCGATGCGCTCCATGAGCAGCTCGGCGACATCGGAGGGAATCGCCTCGAACACGATCGAGAAGCAGCCGGCGTCCTGCAGGGCCTGCGCCTCGGCGGCGACGCGGGCCGCGCCGGCGGCGCTGCGGCCCTGCGCGCGGTAGCCGCCGAGCGCGGTCGCCGTCTGCGGCGTGAGGCCGACGTGGCCCATCACCGGGATCCCGGCCTGTGCGATCGCTCGCGCACGCGCGGCCGATGCGGACCCGCCGCCCTCGAGCTTGACGGCGTCGCAGCCGGCCTCCTTGACGAAGCGGAACGCCGTGGCCACGGCCTGCTCGTCGGAGACCTCGTAGGAGCCGAACGGAAGGTCGCCGACGAGGAACGGGGTGCGCAGGCCGCGGCGGACGGCCTTGGCGAGCATCAGGAGCTCGTCGACGTCGACGG
>JBBSQG010000167.1:0-6622 GCA_038258125.1 Solirubrobacterales bacterium | reverse complement strand
GGCGCGGATACTCGCTGACGCGCAGCGGCTGTCCGCTGTCGACGTCGCCGCCGGACCTGGAGAAGTCACGCCGCGACAGCTGCGTGCGCTGGCGCCGATCGGTCTACTCGTGGTTTCGCCAGCACCCGCAGGTGCGCACGGTCTTCGTCTCCCAGCTCGCCGGGCTCGATGTCCGTGCCCCGCGCGGCAAAAGCGAGCGCGAGTACGCGATCCAGGGCTACCTGAAGGGCTGGAAGCGACTGCCCAAGACGGTGCGCCAGATCATCGTCCTGCGTGACACCCCGGTCGCCCGCGACAGCACGATCGATTGCGTGCAGGAAGCGCTGGACGCCAGGAAGCGCGCGGACCTCGCGTGCGGCTTCTCGCGCTCGATCGCCCTGCGCAGCGATCCCGCCGTCGTCGCCGCACGGCGGCGCGGCCATGACCGGCGCGTGCGTGTGATCGACCTGACGCGGCACATGTGCAGCACCAAGCGCTGCTACCCCGTCGTCGGCGGCGTGCTCGTCTACAAGGACAAGACCCACATGACGCCGCTGTTCGCCGGCACACTCGGCCCGTTCCTGCTCAAGCCGATCAGGAAGATGTTCGGCTGACGCGGCTTACCGCGGCTTGCGGACCTCGATCTCGGCGCCCGTGTAGAGCGTCTTGAGCTTGAGCTTGTCGAAGCGCTCGTCGAGCGGATAGCCCATCCGGGCGATGAGGAACAGCGTCTTGTTGAGCGGGCGCATCCAGCGGCGGTGGTCGGTGCGCGGGAAGATGAAGTGCACGAGGTTGGAGAGCTGCAGGAACGCGCCCGAGTAGGGCCGCTCGTCGATCCGCACGACCTCGAAGCCGGCCCGTTGGAAGAGCTGGCGCATGCCGAAGACCGTGAAGCGGCTGACGTCCTCGGGGAAGCCGTGCACGCCGAACGTGAACGGGATCCAGGCCAGCACCGGGGCACCGGGCTTGAGCACGCGGTACATCTCGCGCACGACCTGGTAGGGGTCGTCGACGTGCTCGAGCACGCTGATCGCCAGCGCGCCGTCGAAGCGGTCGTCCTCCATCGGCATCGCGTGGGCGTCGCCGACGATGTCGGGCTTCTGCGACGTGTCGGCGTCGAACTTCGTCAGCGTGCACGAGAACAGCGGCCGGTGGTCGTAATGGCCCGCGCCGACCTCGAGCACCTCGGCATCGCGCGGATGCGACGCCGCCCAACGCTCGACGGTCGGCATCAGGATGCGCCGCGAGGCGCCGTGGTTCATGTCGTAGCGGACTTCGCGCAGGCCCATTGGGGCGCCAGCCTACGCGGTGCCGGGCCCGGGGCGCCCCGCGCGCAGGCCGATGCCGATCACCTGGTAGCCGAGCAGGCCGGGCGCGCGGCGCCCGAGCACCTGCCAGGCGGGCTCGGCGCGGGCGACCAGCCGCGCCGCCGCGGCCGGCGCGTGGTTGCGCAGCGCGGGCACGATCGCGTGCAGCTCGACGTCGCGCAGTCCGCCGTCGCGCAGGAGCGCGCCGAGCAAGTCGCGCGTGAACCAGCGCAGGTGGCTGGCGTCGAACGTGCCGCGGTCATCCTGCGGCCAGCGCCCGCGCAGGAGCATCAGGCGCGCCTGCCAGTGGGCGACGTTCGGCACGCTGACGAGCACGGCGCCGCCGGGACGGCACCAGCCGGTGGCGCGCGCGAGGCCGGCCGCCGGGTCGGCGAGGTGCTCGAGCACGTCGGCGAGCACGACGAGATCGAAGGAGCCCGGCTCGAACGGCAGGCCGGGGTCCTCCAGCGCGCCCTGCACGACGTGGTCGCCGATCTGGCCGGCCGCCCGGGCAGCGGTCGCCGACAGCTCGAGGCCGGCGAGGTGCCCGGCGCGCGGGCGCAGCAGCGCCAGCAGCCCGCCGGAGGCGCAGCCGATGTCGAGCACGCGGCCGGCCGGCGGCAGCAGGCGGGCGGCATGGGCAGCGATCGTGCCGTTGCCGAACGCGGCGTAGGTCTGTGCCTTGGCCTCGTAGAGCTCCGCGAGGGCGGGATCGGCGGTCACCTCCGCGATCCTAGATGGCGCTCTGACGTCGTTCTCACCGCCGCCGCGTCCGGCGTGCGCTTTTCGGGCGCTCTGCGCCCGGTTTGCGCTCGATGATCGCCGTGGTCGCGGGAAATCGCCCGCATGCGTCGTAGACTGCCCGCGATGCCGACCCCGGTCCGACGCGCCGCTTTCCAGGCCCGGCGGGTCGTCCAGGCGGGGCGCCGCCTGAAGGCGCGCATCGACGCCGTTCAGCACCTGCGACGGACGCTGAACAACGCCGAGGGCACGGTCGCGTTGCAGGACAAGGCGCAGGGGCACATCGCCGACGGCACGCTCGTCATGGGCAACATGAGCTACTACGCGCCCAACGTCATTCGCTACAAGGGCGACAGCGGGCGCGTGATCGTCGGCAACTTCGCCTCGGTCGCGCCGGACGCCGACTTCTACGTCGGCGGGCTGCATCGCGTGGAATGGGTCTCCCTCTACGGCCTGCGGGCGATGCTCGAGCTGCCCGGCGCCTACGAGGACGGCTTCACGCACGGCAACGGCGACATCGTTGTCGGCTCGGACACCTGGGTGACGAACGGCTGCACGGTGATGTCGGGCGTGACGATCGGCGACGGCGCGGTCGTCGGGACGAAGGCGGTCGTAGCCAAGGACGTGCGGCCCTATGCGATCGTCGTCGGCAACCCGGCCCGCGAGATCGGACGGCGCTTCACCGACGAGCATGTCGACGCGCTGCTGCGGATCAAGTGGTGGGACTGGCCGACCGAGCTCGTCAAGCAGCGGGTGGATGTGCTCTCCAGCCCCGACATCGACGCCTTCATCGCGCAGTTCGACCCGGGCGCGTAGCGGTGCCGGCCGCGGGCTCCGGCGTCGCGGTCGTCATCGTCAACTACAACGGCGAGCGACTGCTGGGAGAGTGCCTCGCCGCGCTGGCCGCGCAGACGCTCGCGCCGGAGCAGATCGTCGTCGCCGACAACGGCTCGCGCGACGGCTCGGTCGCGCTGCTGCGCGCCCACCATCCGCAGGTCCAGGTGCTGCCGCTCGGCCACAACCACGGCTTCGCCGGCGGCGCCAACCGCGGCGTGCGCGCGACGGCGGCGGCGTGGGTCTGCGTGCTGAACTCCGACGCCACGCCGGCGCCCGACTGGCTCGCCCAGCTCACCTCAGCACCGCGCGACGCCCGCACGTGGGCGCTGGGCAGCGTGCTCGTGAGCCCGGCAAGCGGCCGGATCGAGAGCGCCGGCGACCAGTACGCCCCGGCCGGCTACGCCTACAAGCTGCTGCGCAACCGCCCGCTCAGCGCGCTGCCGGCGGCGCCGTATCCGGTCTTCGCCGCGCCCGGCGCCGCGCCCGTCTTCCGCCGCGACGTGTACGACGCGCTCGGTGGCTACGACGAGCGCTTCTTTCTGTACTACGAGGACGTCGACCTCGCCTTCCGCGCCGTGCTGGCCGGCTACCACGCGCTGCTCGTCCCCTCCGCACGAGTCACCCACCGGCTCGGCGCGACGACCCGCTCGCACGCCCGCGCGCGCTTCTACGTCGCCCGCAACAGCGTCTGGTGCGCGGTGCGCTGCCTGCCCGACGCGCGGCCGCGCGGGCTCGCCCGCCGCTGGGCCCTGGAGCTGCGCAGCAACCGCCCGCGGAGGCTGGCGCCGGTCGAGGTCGCCGGCCGCCTCGCCGCGTTCGCCGGGCTCCCCCGAGCCCTGCGCGAACGGCGGTCGATCCAGGCCGCCCGAGTCGCCCCCGACGAGCACGTCGCGGCGCTGCTGCGCGAGCCCGCGGCGGTTGTCACCGTGCCGCCCGGCGTGGGATAGTCGACACGGCGAATTCTCCGGCCAAAGGACCAGCTTCATGCGCAGGCCCCTCATCCTCGTCCCCGTTCGGTAGCTGGGCCCATGCAGCTCGTCCGCATCGCCGGTCCGACCGAACCGATGCGCCGGCTCGGCGAGGTCGCCGGGCTGGACTTCGAGCGCACGAGCGCGCGGCGCGTCGGCGAGGATCGCTGGCAGGTCTCCGGTTACGCCACCGACGAGGCGCTGGCGACGCTGCGCGAGCGCGGTCTGCAGATCGAGTCGGTCGTCGAGCCCGAGGACCTCGGCGCGCAGCGCAGCCTGCTGTTCGGCAAGCTCGACGACGACCACGCTCGCGAGGCATAGATGGCCTATCCCGCCACCGTCCGGGCGATCGAGGCCGAGCTGGCACGGCTGGCCGCCGTGCATCCGGACCTCTGCACGCGCACGATCGTCCCGAACCGCTCGCACGAGGGCCGCGAGATCTCGTTCCTCACGGTGGGCGCAGGTGCAGCCGGCGGCGGGCGCCCGGTGCTCATCACCGGCGGCATCCACGCGCGCGAGTGGGCCCCGCCCGACGCGCTGCTGAGCCTGCTCGACCGCCTGCTGCGCGCATACGAGGCGGGCACCGACTTCGTCGTCCCGGCATTCACCGACACCGCACCGGCGCGCGACATCGTCTACCCCGAGGCGGCGATCGCCGCCGCCGACGTGCGACGGATCGTCGAGCGCGTGCAGCTCAACGTCCTCGCGCTCGTCAACCCCGACGGGCGCGCGTTCTCGCAGTCAGCGCCGGCCAACGCGATGTGGCGCAAGAACCGGCGACCCGGGCGTGCGGGGGCGGGTTGCATGGGCGTCGACCTGAACCGCAACTTCGATCTCGCCTGGGACTTCGAGCGCTACTACAACGACGCCGGCGAGGCCGCCGTCTCGGCCTCCAACGACCCGTGCGACTTCCAGGTCTATGTCGGCCCGTCCGCCGCCTCCGAGCCCGAGACGCGAAACGTGGCGGGCATCCTGCGCGAGCGGCGGGTCGCGTTCTACGTCGATGTGCACTCCTTCAGCCGGAAGATCCTCCATCCGTGGGGGATGGACGACAACCAGACGCGCGACCCCGACCGGAGCTTCCGCAATCCCGCGTTCGACGACCGCCGCGACGGCGGCCTGGGCGGCCCATACGGCGAGTTCATCCCGCCGGACCTGCTCGACGAGCACGTCATCATCGGCACCGCGATGCGCGACGCGATGCTCGGCGGCGCCGGCAGCGACCCCCGCGCGCGAGTTCGCTCGGCCTACGACCTCGAGCCCGGCCTGGCCCTCTACCCGACCACCGGCACGGCCTCGGACTTCGCCGCCAGCCTGCAGTTCGTCGACGACCCGCCGGCGCAGCGCGTCATCGCCTACACGCTGGAATGCGGCAACGACACCGACGGCGAAGGCGGCTTCCAGCCGGTGCCGGCGATCTACCCGAAGATCGAGCGCGAGGTGCACCTGGCGCTCATGGCCTTCCTGTTGGCGGCGGCCGCGTAGGTCAGGCGGCCGCGCCGCGTTCCAGGCCGTCCGGGTCGGCCCCGACGAGCACATCGGGGCGCTCCTGCGGGAGCCGCGCGCGCTCGGCGCCGCGCCGTCGCCGGCGCCCTGAGCGCCGCGCACCCGGCTCGTCGCCCGCGCGAGACGCTGGGGTCCCCAGGTGGTTCGGTTCACCGCACCCCAGGGTTCGGACAGCCCCCTATTCCAATCCACCGGATAGGAGTAGGTTGCTCGCAATTTCATCACCGACAAGGAGTTCGAGGGACATGGTTGCACGACGTTCACGAGTCTCGTTCGGGGTGCTGGCGGCGGGTGTGGCGGCAAGTCTGGCGGCAGCGGTCGCCGGCGCGACGCCCGCCGGCGCCGACCAAACGGTGCAGGCCGCGGCCGCCACGAGCACCGTCTCGATGCGTGCCGATCAGCGAGGCCCGCGCTTCACCGGCTCCAAGACGGTTGCGAGCGGGGCCGTGCTGCGGATCCGCAATCTCAGCGACCCGAAGGGGATCGGCCCGCACACGTTCACGCTCCTTGCGACGAACGTGCTGCCCAAGAGCCGCAAGGCCATGCAGCAGTGCTTCACCCCGGGCAAGATCTGCCTCATCGGGGCGATGGCCCACGAGTTCGACGAGAAGACCGAGAAGGTCGGCCTTCCGCTCGTCGAGGCCGGCAAGCCCGGCTGGGACCGTCGCTTCTCGCGCAAGGTCAAGCAGGGCGACTCGTGGTACACCGAGAAGAAGGGCGAGCAGTTCGAGCAGGTCGTGAGCTCGCCCGCCGGCACCACGCTGCGCTTCTTCTGCCTCGTGCATCCCGAGATGCAGGGCAAGATCAAGGTCGTCGGCTAGCCGCGATCCGGATCGGCGGGCGGGGACGCGCTCCCCGCCCGCTGCCTGCCCATGGACCAGCCATCGCAGCCAGACGCATTCGACCCGATCAGCCGCCGCGCACTGCTGACGACGGCGGCGGCCGGCGCGCTCGCGCTCTCGCTTCCGCTGGCGACGCGCACCCCGGCCTCGCGTGCCCGCCCCGCCGGCCGCGCCGTGCGGCCCTACGCGACCGCGCTGCCGATCCCCGAGGTGCTGACCGGGGCCGACCTCACGATCCCGATCCGCGAGGCCGCGATCCCGATCCTGCCCGGACGCCGCACGCGGATGTGGACCTACGGAGCGAGTTTTCCCGGCCCGACGATCCGGCGCCCAGCCGGCGCGCAGACCCGCGTGCGCTTCCTGCACCAGCTCGGGCCCAAGGCGGGCGAGCTCACCGTCCACCTGCACGGCGGACACAACCGCGCCAGCGAGGACGGCCAGC
>JBBSQG010000166.1:0-6683 GCA_038258125.1 Solirubrobacterales bacterium | reverse complement strand
CGGCTGGTCCGTCCGCGCGGGCGCTCCGGCCGCTGCGCGCGGCGCGTCCGCGCTGCAGCAGCGGCGGAAGACCGAGCGCGCCCGCCGCTGCGGGGGCGTCGAGCCGATCGCGCGGGGCGGGGGCGGCGAGGTCGGGGGCCGCGGGCCGCGGCTCGTCCGCGTGCGCCTGCGTGCCAGCGCGGTCGGGGGTCGATGCCGGGTTCTCCGGCGGCGCGGATGGCCGGTCTTCGCGCGTCTGCGGTGACCCGCCTCCCCCGCGCGGCGGCTCGGGCGGCGGCTCGTCCGGACCGTCGTCGCCCAGCGCCCGGTCGATATCGCCCGGGTCGGCGGCGCTCGCGCCGAGCGGGTCGCGCCGGCGGCGGTGCACGAGCGCGAGGTGCGCGGCGCGGCGCACGTGCTCGGCGTCGACCTCCTCGACACCGTCGAGCGCGGCCAGCACGCGCGCGGTACGCGCGGTCACGACGTCGCCGCGCATCCCGTCGACGCCGATCTGCGCACACGCGCGCACGATCCGGTCGAGCTCGCGCTCTCCCAGCCGCACCGACGCCAGCCGCTCGCGCGCGCCGGCGATCGTGGCCGCGACATCGGCGTCGTCGTCGGCGAAGCGCTCGGCAAAGGCGACCGGGTCGGCCTCGTAGGCCAGCCGCCGGCGCACGATCTCGGCGCGGTCGGCGAGATCGGACGGCGCCGCGACCTCGACGCCGAGCCCGAAGCGGTCCAGCAGCTGCGGGCGCAGCTCGCCCTCCTCGGCGTTCATCGTCCCGACGAGCAGGAAGCGCGCGTCGTGGCGCACGGAGACCGCGTCGCGCTCGACGTGGCAGACGCCCATCGCGGCCGCGTCGAGCAGCACGTCGACAAGATGGTCGGGCAGCAAATTGACCTCGTCGACGTAGAGCACGCCGCGGTGCGCGCGGGCGAGCAGGCCGGCCTCGAAGGCGCGCTCGCCGGCCAGCGCGCGGCCGAGATCCAGCGCGCCGACGAGGCGGTCGATCGTCGCGCCGACCGGCAGCTCGACGAGCGGTGCGGGCCGCTGCTCGAGGGTTGCGCCGCGGTCGATGACGCCATCGGGCGCGAGGTCGCCCGGCGCGAAGCAGAACGGCTGCCCGGACGCCGCCGGGACGGCGGGCAGCAGCGGTGCCAGCGCGCGCACGGCCGTCGACTTCGCCGTCCCGCGCTCGCCGCGCACGAGCACGCCGCCGACCTCCGGCGAGACGGCGTTGACGAGCAGCGCCTCGCGCAGCGCCGCCTGGCCGACGATCGCCGAGAACGGATAGCCGGGCATGCTCATGCCGACGCTTCCTCCAGCTCGCCCTCGAGCTCGAGGTAGCGCTCCCGGATCGCGCTCATCGTCGCGTCGGCCGGCTCCGACCACATGCCGCGGTCGGCGGCCTCGATCAGCCGCTCGGCGATCGCCCGCGCGGCCCACGGGTTCGAGCGCCCCATGAACGCGCCGACGTCGGCGTCGAGCAGGTACTTGCGTGCCACGTCCTCGTACATCCAGTCCTCGGCGACGCCGGTTGTCGCGTCGTATCCGAACAGGTAGTCGACCGTCGCGGCGAGCTCGGCGGCGCCCTTGTAGCCGTGGCGGATCATCGAGGCGATCCAGCGCGGGTTGGCCACCCGGGCGCGGAACACCCGCCGCGTCTCCTGGGCCAGCGAGCGCGTCACGACCCGCGACGGGTCCGACGAGTCGCCGAGCACCGCGGCCGGCTCGCGGCCGGAGATCGCCCGCACCGTCGCGACCATCCCGCCGTGGTACTCGTAGTAGTCGCCCGAGTCGAGGATGTCGTGCTCGCGGCTGTCGACGTTCTTCACCGCGACGTCGATGCGGCCGAAGCAGCTGCGATGCGCGGCACTGGACTGCGCGCCATCCAGGCCGCGCCCGTAGGCGAAGCCGCCCCACGCCTCGTAGACCTCGGCGAGATCGCCGTCTCCCCGCCAGCCTGTCCTGGGCCCGGCATGCTGTTCCCCCCCGGGCGCAGGGTCGCGCGCGTCGAGCAGCTGCGCGAGGCCGGCCCCGTAGGCGCCGGGCTTGGAGCCGAAGATCCGCGTCGTGGCCTGCCGCCAGGCCGGCGCGGCGTCGAGCTCGTCGGCCAGCGCGGCGGCGTCCTCGCGGGCGTGGGCGGCGACGAAGTTCTCGCCGGACGGCTCGTCGAGGGCGGCGACGAGCGCGACCGCGTCGTCGAGCATCCGCACGAGGTGCGGGAAGGCATCGCGGAAGAAGCCCGAGATCCTGACCGTGACGTCGATCCGCGGGCGGCCGAGCTCCTGGAGTGAGATGACCTCCAGGCCGGTCACGCGGCGCGACTCGCGCGCCCACAGCGGCCGCACGCCGAGCAGCGCGAAGATCTCCGCGGCGTCGTCGCCCTGCGTGCGCATCGCGCTCGTTCCCCAGGCAACGAGGCCGACCATCCGCGGCAGCCCGCCGTGGTCGGCGACGTGGCGGTCCAGCAGCGCCTGCGCCAAACGCTGGCCGGTCTCCCAGGACAGCTGCGACGGCAGCCCGCGAGGGTCGACGGAGTAGAAGTTGCGGCCCGTCGGCAGGACGTCGACGCGCCCGCGGGTCGGCGCACCCGACGGCCCCGCCGGGACGTGGTGCCCGGACAGCGCCGCGACGATGTTCGCCAGCTCGTCGGTCGTGCGCGCCAGGCGCGGTACGAGGATCTCGCAGGCGAAGCGCAGCGCACCGATCACGTCGGCGTCGGCCGCGCCGAGCACCTCAGCGCAGGCGTCGGCCGCGCCGCTCGCCGACCAGTCGCGTGCGGCCGTCGCGTCGAGCAGCGCCATCTGCACGTCGTGCAGGCGGTCGGCGCCCTCGGTCGTGGCGAGCGTGGCTTCGTCGAGTGCAAGCGCCGCGGCGACGCTGTTGCGCAGCCCCCGCACCTCGTCGCTGGGATCCAGCCGCAGCATTGCGCTGACCAGCCCGCGCAGCTGCGGGCCGGCGGGCGGAACGCCCAGCACGTGCAGCCCGTCCTTGACCTGGATGTCCTTGACCTCGCAGAGGTAGCCGTCGATGTGCTCGACGAGCAGGCCGAGGTCATCGGGGCGCTCGCTCACCCCGAGATCGGTCTGCAGATTCGCGCGCTCGATCGCGTCCCAGATCTGCACGGCGAGGCCGGGCAGCTTCGGCGGGTCGAGGATCTCCAGGCGGGCGTACTCGTCGAGCAGCGCCTCCAGCTCGGCGAGCTCGTCGTAGGACTCGGCGCGCATCATCGGCGGCACGAGGTGGTCGACGATCACCGCATGCGCGCGGCGCTTGGCCTGCACGCCCTCGCCGGGGTCGTTGACGATGAACGGGTAGACCAGCGGCATGTCGCCGAGCGCGGCGTCCGGTGCGCAGCCGGCGCTCAGCGCGAGCATCTTGCCGGGCGTCCATTCGAGCGTGCCGTGCTTGCCGAGGTGGACGATCGCGTCCGCGCCCCAGGCCGCGTCGAGGAAGCGGTAGCAGGCGAGGTAGTGGTGTGTCGGCGGCAGCTCGGGATCGTGGTAGATGCCGACCGCGTCGTCGCCGTAGCCGCGCGGCGGCTGGATCGCGATCAGCACGTTCCCCAGCTCCAGTCCCGCGACGACGAAAGCCTCGCCGAGGTCGCTCACTCCGTTTGCTTCGCGACCTCCTCCTTGGTCGACGAACTGATCGCCCGGCGGCGGGCCCCAGCGCTCCTCGATCCCCTCCCGCAGTGACGCCGGCAGCGTCGCGTACCACGCCTCGTAGTCGGCGATCGGGAACCGCAGCGTCGCGCTGGCGAGCTGCTCGTCGGTGACGAACTCGGGGTCGTGACCGCCGCCGGCGATCAGCGCGTGCATGAGCTCGTCGCCGTGCGCGTACGGGCGATCGACCCCATAGCCCGCCGCGTGCAGCGCATCGAGCAGGCCCAGCGCACTGGCCGGCGTGTCGAGCCCGACCGCCATACCCACCCGCGCGTGCTTCGTCGGAAAGCTCGTCAGCAGCAGGGCGATCTTCTTCTCGGCGTTCGGCGTCGCCCGCAAACGCGCATGCCGGACCGCCAGGCGGGCGACGCGGGCGCAGCGCTCGGGATCGGCGACGTAGCGCGGGATCGCGGCCCCGACGACCGAGTCCTCCTCGCTGCCACGCTCCTTGAAGGAGACGACGCCGCCGAGCAGGCGCCCGTCGAACTCGGGGATCGCGACCTGCGTCGCGGCGTCGAGCGGGGTCAGGCCACTCGCCGACTGCTCCCAGGCGGCGCGCGACGAGGTCGAGCAGACGGCCTGCAGCACCGGCACGTCGAGCGCCTCGATCGCCGCCGCGTCCCAGCGCTGCTCGGCATCGGCCGCGTGCGAGCCGCCGGTCGCGAGCATCGTCACGAGCAGCGCGTCGATCCGTCCCTCCAGCAGGGCGAGCGCGGGCACGTTGCCGTCGGCGTCGCGGCGCAGCGTCGTCGACCAGACCGCGATCGCGTTCGCACCCGCCGCCTCGATCTCTGCGGCCAGCGCGTCGACCCAGGCGGCGTTGCCGGTGATCCGGTGCGAGCGGTAGAAGCAGATGCCGACGGTCGGCTGCGCCGGGTCGTGACCCGCCAGTGCCTCGTCGAGCGTGACGTCGCCGGACCCTGGCAGGTAGACGCCGAGGTCGGGCACCTCGTGCGGCGGCTCGAAGCCGTTGCCCTCGAGCAGGAACGTGTCGGCGAGGAAGCGCAGCAGCTGCTCGACGTTGGCGACGTCGCCGTGGCGCAGGTACTCGCCGGCCTGCGCGACGGCCCCGGTCGGGGCCAGCGACAGCGAGGTCATCTCGGCGTCGGGCTCGAGCTCGCCGCCGAGCGCGAGCAGCGCGATCCCCTCGGCCTCACAGCGCGCGCGCAGCAGGTCGAAGCCGACCGGCCAGCCGCGCCGGCCGCCCAGGATCCGGCACAGCACAACGCGCGCGCCGCCGTCCAGCACGCCGTCGACGAACGCGGCCTGGTCGATCGCGCCGCCCGGGTTCGCGCAGCGCACGGCGGGGAAGTCGCCGCCGAGCCGCTGCACCGCCGCGGCGGTGGCGAGGATCTCGGGGTCGGCGGTCGTGATGAAGCGCAGCATCAGGCGGGCCCACGGCAGGGGGGTTGTGCGAATTGCGGGCCGTCCCCGCACGTAATTCGCAAGACCCCTAGGTCACAGACCATTGACGCACCTCCGAGTGGATGTTGGGCAGGTCTCTGGGTGCACCATCGCGCAACAGCGCGAGCACGGCGGCGGTGTCGAGATGGCGCTCGACGAGGTCGCCGAGCGCGTCCAAGCGGCGCTCGCGCTGGGCGGCGAAGGAGTCCGTACCCGGGATGAACGTGCGCCCGCGCGCCGCGGCCACCGCGACGAGCAGCGCGCGCCGCAGGCCGTCGTCCTCCAGCGCGCCGTGCCACGCGGTGCCGAGCGTCCAGGCGTGGCGGCAGCCGTCGGGCTCGCCGTCGTCGTCGCGCAGCAGCGGCTCGCCAGCCTGGCGCAGCACGCGGCCGTGGCGGATCTCATAGCCCGTCGTCGTGCGCGCGCCGCCCAGCCATTCGCACGAGCCCGCCCGCCGGCGCAGGATCTTGCTCGGTTCGAAGACCGTGCGCACCGGCAGCAGCCCGAGCCCCTCGACGGTGCCCGTACCGGACTCGACGCCGTCGTCGATCCGCTGGCCGAGCATCTGATAGCCGCCGCAGATGCCGAGGATCGGGCCGCCCGCGGCCGCACGCTCGGCCAGCGCGCGGTCCAGGCCGGCGGCGCGCAGGCGCGCGAGGTCCTCGACGGTCGCCTTCGTCCCCGGGATCACGACGAGATCGGCGCGCTCGACGTCGGCCGCCGAGCGCGTGAAGCGCACCCGCACCCCGGGCTCGGCGCCGAGCGCATCGGCGTCGGTGAAGTTGCTCATCCAGCGCAGCCGCAGGACGGCGACGTCGAGCGTGTCCCCGCCGGCGACGGCCGGCGCCTCGGGAGCGCGCGCTTCGAGCGCGAGCGAGTCCTCGACATCCATCCACAGATCCTCGACGAACGGCAGCACGCCGAGCACGGGACGGCCGCTGCGGGCGTGCAGGTCGGTCAGGCCCGGTGCGAGGATGGATTCGTCGCCGCGGAACTTGTTGATGACGAAGCCGGCGACGAGCGCCTGGTCCGCCGGCTCGAGCAGCGCGAGCGTGCCGAACAGCGAGGCGAACACACCGCCGCGGTCGATGTCGCCGACGACGAGCACCGGCAGGCCGGCCGCCCGCGCGAGACCCATGTTCGTGATGTCGCCGGCGCGCAGGTTGACCTCGGCCGGGCTGCCCGCGCCTTCGCAGATGACGACGTCGAAGCGGGCGCGCAGGTCGGCCAGCGCACCGGCGACGACCGGCCGCAGCTGCTCCTTGAGTGCCTGATAGGAGCGCGCATCCGTGTCGGCGAACGGCTGGCCCATGACGATGACCTGGCTGTGGCGCTCGCCCGACGGCTTGATCAGGACCGGGTTCATCGCGGCCTCGGGCACGACGCCCGCCGCCGCCGCCTGGACGGCCTGCGCGCGGCCGATCTCGGCCCCGCCCGGCGTGACGACGGAGTTCAGCGCCATGTTCTGCGCCTTGAACGGCGCCACCGACACGCCGCGCCGGCGCAGCCAGCGACACAGGCCGGCGGCGATGACCGACTTGCCCGCATCGGAGTGCGTGCCGCAGACGAGCAGCGCGCCGCTCATCGCACCGCTCCCACCGGCGCCGGCTCAACCGCCGGCCGGCGGCCGG
>JBBSQG010000165.1:0-6683 GCA_038258125.1 Solirubrobacterales bacterium | reverse complement strand
CCGGGCGCGCGCTGGCCCGCGCAGGCGCGCACGCGATGATCGACCTCTCCGACGGGCTGGCCTCCGACGCCGGCCACGTGGCCCGGGCCGGGGGCGTGACGCTCCAGATCGACCTCGACGCCCTGCCGCTGGCCGACGGCGTGGCGGCGGTGGCCCGCCAGCTCGGCGTGCCGGCCTGGGAGCTCGGCGCGGCCGCCGGCGAGGACTACGAGCTGTTGTGCTGCGTGGCGCCCGCCGACCGGAGCGCGGCCGAGTCGGCGGCGGCGCTGACGTGGATCGGCAGCGTGCGCGCCGGCGCGCCCGAGGTCGTGCTGCTGTCGGCCGGCGCCGCGCAGACGGCCCGCGGCTTCCAGCACCGCCTCTGACTGACGGCGCGGCGCAGCATCGCCGCCGCGACCAGCGCGGGGTCCACGACGTAGTCCGCGCGGGCGACGCGCAGCTTGAGCTCTTGCAATCGCATCCCAGCGGCCGTATCGAACGCATGGTCGCCGGGCTTGAGAGGCGGGCTCATCGCATCCGCAAGTGTTGCGCCAGCGAACGGGTCCGCTGGCCGAGTCACAACCGTGCGTCACCCTTCGCCTGCGCGGCGACGAGGCGGGCGAAGACGATGAACCGCTTGGCGGCGCTGTAGAGCGGGTGGCAGGCCGACAGCACGAGCCGGTCGTGCTTGACGCGATTGATGACCCACAGCGCCGTCGGCTTGACGATTCGCGTCTTCTCGATCTCGTACGTGAAGTCGCCGTAGGGCATCTCGACGACGATCTCGTCGCCGCGCTTGAGCTTGTCGATCTTGCGAAACGGGGCGGCGTAGGTCGTGCGGTGCCCGGCGATCGCGGTCGTGCCGGGCATGCCGGGGAACGGGACGTCGTCGTAGATCGCGGGGCCCTTGCGCAGGGAGTCGGCGTCGGTGCCGTTGACCAGCACGAAGTTCGCGTTGATCTTCTTGATCTTGATCCGACCGACACCGGCGCCGCGTTTGGCGTCGGAGCGCAGCCGCCGCGCGAGGAATGCCATCCGCCGCTTCTCGGTCGCGAGCTTGCGCAGCGCCGCGAGGTCGAGCGCGCTCGGCCTGGCGAGCTCGAGCTTGGCCAGATCGTCGCCGAGCTGGCTCTGGCGGATCTTCGCGTAGACCGCCGACACCGGCTCCTGCCAGACGAGCGTCAGCCCGGCGTCGAGCAGCATCAGCGCGCCGGAGACGATGAGCACCGTCGAGAAGCTGCGCAGCAGGCCGCGGCCCGTCATCGTCGCAACGCCGATTCGGTGCCGCCGAGCGAACCCGGCCCGGCGTAGCTGCCCGGTCCGCGCACGGTGATCGGAAGGTCGTCCTCCGGAGCCGAGCCCGCCCGCTGGGCGGCGATCAGCAGGGCGCTGACGGTGCAGCCCGCGACGATGCTCCACAGGGCCACGCTCGCCAGCGAGACGTGCCCGCCGGCGGTCAGCAGCAGCAGCTCCCACGCCGCGTCGATCCCGCCCAACCCGAGCGAGCGGGCCAGCGCGATGAGCACGACCGCCACCGGCACGACGCCGAGGGCGGCCAGCGGCAGGCGCACCGCGGGGCGCATCCGCAGATCCGGCGACAACGCGAACAGCCACACGTGGAGGGCGGGCACGAGCAGCGCGGCGGCATAGGGGTTGGTGATCCACATGACAGTCGCGGCCGCGGCCGCGAGGAGCACGATGATGACGCCTGCGCCGGGTTCGCTGCGCTCCACCTCATCCGCGCGCAGGGTTCGCAGCACCGCGGGGCGCAGCCAGAACCAGCCGAGCGCGAAGACGAGAACGACGGCGAGCACGCCCGCCGGCTCGGCGGGCAGCGCGCGCGGCGAGACCGGCGCGCCCGGCACGGCGCCGAGCAGGCCGACGGCGGCGAGCGCGAGCGCGAACAGCGCTGTGAGCGCGAATGGCAGCGTGTTGGCGGCCGTCCAGCGCAGCCAGACGGCGATCGGCTCGCGGCGGCGCAGCAGCGCCGCGAACGCGTCGATGGCCGTCACGAGGACCGTCAGCAACAGCGCGCCGACGAACAGCCGCACCGCCCAGACGGGCACGATCTTGCGGCTCGTCAGGAGGTCGCGGCTCACGGCGCGGGTGATGATCGGCCGCGACGCGGGCACCGCGTCGAGCACGGTGACGGTGCGCAACGCGGCGCGACCGAACGCCTCCAGGCGCGCGCTGGAGATGGGTGCATCGGCGGGCGGCGGATGGTCGCCGCCGATCGACAGCAGGACGGCCGGCAGGCCGGCGGCGAGCAGCGGGCCCTGCTCGCCGAACGTCGCGGGCATCGCGAAGCGAGCGAACTGGCTCAGCGCGCGCGGCGCACCCAGGCCCGAGCCGGTCTCCACCCGGACCGCCTCCTGCACGGTCGCGCGCAGGCGCTGGGCCGACGCGCCGAAGCCGTTGGACCAGCCGGTGACCAGCGGGGCCTTCACGTTGCGTGAGACGAGGTCGCCGAGCACGAGCACGGCGCCGACGTCGTCGCCGCTCAGCTCGTCGGCGAGATGCACGGCGCCGGCCGCGCCGCCGCTGCCGCCGCTCGTCGACACGAGCGTGATCGTGTGGCGCGTCGCGCGCGCGGCGCCGAAGATGCGCGCCAGCTCCAGCAGCGTCGCGGTCCCCGACAGCTCGGCCTCGGCGCGGCGTCCGGCCGCGTCGCGGTGCGCGACGACGACGAGCCGCTCGTCGTTCGTCCCGGGGCGCTCGGCGATGACCGTGCGCAGGGTCTTGCGCCCGTCGATCGTGTCGCCCTCGTGCTCGACGGTGCGTACGCGGAAGCCGAGCGTGCGCATCTGGCCGGCGACCGTGGTGGCCAGCGCGGTGTCGCCGTCGGAGCCCGGCCGCCGGTCGGGGAAGCGGTCGGCCAGCCCATTGCGGCCGTAGGCGCGATCGAACGCGCGGTTGGCCTGGAAGGCATCGGGAGCCAGTGACGACCGCATCGGCTGGGGACGGTTCTCCAGCGAGAACGCCAGCAGCACGAACGCGAAGAGGACCGGGATCAATGCGGCCCGGTAAATGCGCGGGTCGAACATCGCGTCGTCACACTATTGGGGATGGTGGATCGTGCTCCTCGCATCCTTCTCGTCGACGACGAGCACGCAATCCAGACATTGCTGTCCTATCCCCTGCGCAAGGACGGCTACGAGGTCGTGCAGGCGACCGACGGCCAGGCCGCCCTCGCGCGCTTCGCCGAGGGCACGTACGACCTCGTCGTGCTCGATCTCATGCTGCCCAAGCTCGACGGCCTGGAGGTCTGCCGCCGGATCCGCGCGCGCAGCACCGTGCCGATCATCATGCTCACCGCGCGCGCCGAGGAGATCGACAAGGTCGTCGGCCTGGAGATCGGCGCCGACGACTACATCACCAAGCCGTTCTCGATGCGCGAGTTCCGCAGCCGTGTGAAGGCAGCGCTGCGGCGGGCGGAGATGCAGCCCCACGAGGGCGCGCGCGAAGCGGCCGCGAACGGTCCGCTCGAGGTGGCGGGCCTGCGGATCGACTTCGACAAGCGCGCGGTCGCGGTGCGCGGCGAGTCCGCCCAGACGACGTTCGTCGAGTTCGAGATCCTCGCCGCGCTCGCCACCGCGCCGGGCCGTGTCTTCACGCGCGAGATGCTGCTGACGCGGATCTGGGGCGATGCCGCCTACCGCGACCCGCGCACGATCGACGTCCACATCCGCCACCTGCGCGAGAAGCTCGAGCTCGACGCCAAGCATCCGGAGTACCTCTTCACCGTGCGCGGCGTCGGCTACCGCTTCCGCGACGACGACGCGCCGTAGGAGCTGCGAGCACCGATGCGTCTCGTCTCGCTGCGCGCGCAGCTGACGATCCTCACATTCGCGGTCACGCTCGTCGCGCTGCTTGCGGTCCTCTTCTACGTCACGCCGCAGCTGGAGTCCTCGCTGCGCGATCAGAAGCTGCGGGCGCTGCGCGAGACGGCGCACGCGTTCACGCCGCAGATCGCCCGCCTCGTGCGAGACAACGGCAGCGCCGAGCAGATCGACAACCTCGTCTCGACGGTCTCCGACACGACGAACGCGCGCATCACATTGCTGCTCGTCATCGACGGGACGGAGGGGCTGCAGCTCAGCGCGTTCTCAGACTCCAACACCGACAACGCGCTCCTGCGCTTCGCAGTCGCCGACCGGGCGGCGCGAACTGGCCACACGACGGTCGGCAGCGAGCCACGGGCCGAGGGCGAGCTCGGCCAGGTCGCCGTCCCGATCCGCGACGACGGGACGGTCAGCCGCGTCGCGGTCTTCTCGGCACCGATGTCCGACGTGCGGGGCAACGTCGCGCTGATCCGGCGCCAGATCATCATCGCCGGCGCTCTCGGCCTGCTGCTCGCGCTGGCCGGCGGCTTCGGGGTATCGCGCTCGATGGCGCGCCGCGTGCGCATCCTCGAGCGCGGCGCCGAGCAGGTCGCCGGCGGCGACTTCACGACGGTCTTCCCGGTCGACAAGGACGACGAGCTGGGGCAGCTCGCCCGCGCACTGGACGACATGCAGCACCAGCTCGCGCAGTTGGAGAGCGCGCGCCGGCGCTTCATCGCGACCGCCTCGCACGAGCTGCGCACGCCGATCTTCTCGATCAGTGGCTTCCTGGAGCTCATGGAGGACGAGGATCTCGACGACGACACGCGGCGCCAGTTCGTCGCGACGGTGCGCGAGCAGGTCGAGCGCCTCGGCAAGCTCGCCACCGATCTGCTCGATCTCTCGCGCCTGGAGGCCGGCTCGCTCGAGCTGCGTCCGGAGCCGACCGATCTCGGCGTGCTCACGCGCGCCGTGACGGCGGAGTTCGCGCCGGCGGTCGACAAGCACGACGCGACCCTCGAGCTGCGCCTGGGCATCGAGCCGATCGAGATCGTCTGCGATCCTGAGCGCGTGGCGCAGGTTCTGCGGATCCTCATCGACAATGCCCTACGGCACACGCCATCGGGTACAGGGGTCGTCGTGTCCGCGCGGCGACACAACGGAGCGGTACGGCTGGCGGTCATCGACGACGGCCCGGGGATCAGCGACGCGGCGGCCCAGCGCGTGTTCGAGCCGTTCTTCACCTCCGACGACGAGCAGGGCTCCGGCCTCGGTCTGGCCATCGCGCGCGAGCTCGCCGAGCGGATGGACGGCTCGCTGGACATCGACCCCGCCCCTGGCCGCACGACGTTCTCGCTGGAGCTGCAGGCGTGAGCAGCGCGCGCGCCGTGCTGGCGGCCGGAGTGGCGGCGCTGGCGCTCGCCGGCTGCGGCGGCGGCTCGGATGACGGCGGCGGCGACCGCGCCGCTGCGACCGCTGACAGCGACGCCTCGGCGACGACGGTCGACCAGACGACGACGGTCGAGGTCGTGCCAGCCGGCGGTGACGACGAGTCCTTCGACCCGGCCCGCATCTACGCCCGCGACGCGCCGGGCGTCGTGACGATCCGCAGCGTGCTCGACAAGTCCGCCGGCGAGAGTGGTCAGGGCGTCGGCTCGGGCTTCGTGCTCAACGGCCGCGGCGAGATCGCCACCAACGCGCACGTCGTGACCGACGGGGTGCGGCGGGCGATCCGCAAGGCGCAGGAGGTCTACGTCGCGTTCGCCGACGGCAACCAGGTCGCGGCGCGGATCGTCGGCTATGACCCGAACGCCGACGTCGCGCTGCTGAAGATCGACCCCGCCGGCCTCACGCTGCGTCCGCTGAAGCTCGGCACCGCGCGCGACCTGCGTGTCGGCTCGCCGGTCGCGGCGATCGGCTCTCCGTTCGGCGAGCCCCAGTCTCTGTCGATCGGCGTCGTCTCGGCCACCGACCGCGCGATCGAGTCGCTCACCGGCTTCCAGATCGCTGGCGCGATCCAGACCGACGCCGCGATCAACCGCGGCAACTCCGGCGGCCCGCTTGTCAACGCCGCCGGCGAGGTGCTCGGGATCAACTCGCAGATCCAGAGCTCCAGCGGCGGCGGCGAGGGTGTCGGCTACGCGGTGCCGATTGACACCGTCCGCCGCACGCTCGACGCGCTGCGCGCCGACGGCAAGGTCGCCTACGCCTACCTCGGCGTCGCCACCCAGCGCGTCTACCCACAGCTCGCGCGGCGCTTCCGGCTGCCGGTGAGCGGCGGCGCGTGGGTGCAGGAGGTCGTCGACGGCGGTCCCGCGGACGACTCCGGCCTGCGGGCGGGCGACAAGCGCCAGACGTTCCAGGCGCAGCGGTTCGTCGTCGGTGGCGACGTGATCACCGCGGTCAACGGGCGCAAGCTCGTCGACGAGTCGGCGCTCGGCGTCGCGCTGCTCGACAAGAAGCCCGGCGAGCAGATCACCCTGCGCGTCTATCGCGACGGAGAACCGCGCGACGTGCGCGTGCGGCTGGGCTCGCGTCCGCGGACGACCGGCGACGCGCTGCCCTGACCGTGGATCGAGGAAGTGAGGCGCAGATGACCGACGATCCCAACGGCAGCGCGGCCTCGCAGGCGCCGATCGTGCTCGTCTCCAACCGCGGGCCGGTGACGTACGACGTCGACGGCTCGTTCGCGCGCGGGACGGGCGGGCTGGTCACCGCGCGGACCGGCGATGAAGGCCAAGCTGTGTGGCGAATCAGCCTCGCCGGCCGCGGCTGATTCGCCCCACCCGGCTCGCGCCGCAGCCGAACTCGAACGCGGACGGGGGGGCGCCGGCGGGGGGATCGGCGCGCGGCGGCGGCGGGGGGGGGGGTGAGCGGGTGGGG
>JBBSQG010000164.1:0-6733 GCA_038258125.1 Solirubrobacterales bacterium | reverse complement strand
GGCCGGGGCCGCACCTGGGCGGGGGCCCCCCCCCGCGACCGCCTGCACGAGTACAAGCGCAAGCGCGACCCGAGCCGCACGCCCGAACCCCCCGGCGACGGCGCCGGCGACGGCGCGGCATCCGACGGGGGCGAGGGCGAGCGATTCGTCGTCCAAGAGCATCACGCGACCCGCCTGCACTGGGACCTGCGACTGGAGCACGAGGGCGTCGCTGCCTCATGGGCGATCCCCAACGCGATCCCCGAGGATCCCCACGAGAACCGCCTCGCCGTGCGCACCGAGGACCATCCGCTGGAGTACCTCGAGTTCGAGGGCGACATCCCGAAGGGGGAGTACGGCGCGGGCACGATGCGCATCTGGGACCGCGGCACCTACGAGCGCCACAAGTTCGACGACGAGAAGGTCGAGATCACCTTCCACGGCGAGCGCCTGCGCGGCCGCTACGGCCTGTTCCCGCTGAAGAAGCGCAAGGGCGAGCCGGCCGGCAAGGACTGGATGATCCACCGCATGGACCCCGCCGACGACCCGACCCGCGAGCCGATGCCCGAGCGCCTATCGCCGATGCTCGCCAAGGCCAGCCCGCACGGCCTGCCGCCCGACGACGACCGCTGGGCCTTCGAGATCAAGTGGGACGGCGTGCGCGCGCTCGCCTACTCCGAGCCGGGCCGGATCCGCTTGGAGAGCCGCAACCGCAACGACATCACCACCTCCTATCCGGAGCTCAAGGCGCTCAACCGAGCGCTCAGTTCTCATAAGGCGATCCTCGACGGCGAGATCGTCGCCTTCGATGCCGATGGCCGCCCGAGCTTCGGGCGCCTGCAGGGGCGCATGCACGTCGGCTCCGAGAGCGCGGCGCGGCGGAGGATGAAGGAGACGCCGGTGGCCTACGTCGTCTTCGACCTGCTGTGGCTCGATGGCCACTCGCTCATGGAGCTGCCCTACACGCAGCGCCGCGAGCGGCTGCTCGAGCTCGGGCTGCAGGGGCCGCACTGGCAGACGCCCGACCACGTCGTCGGCAACGGGGCGGCCGTGCTCGAGGCGAGCCTGGCCAACGGCCTGGAGGGGGTCGTGGCCAAGCGGCTTGACTCGAGTTACCTGCCGGGGCGCCGCTCGCCGGCCTGGCTGAAGGTCAAGAACGTCGTGCGCGAGGACGTCGTCGTCGGCGGCTGGCTGCCCGGCGAGGGCAAGCGGCGCGAGCGGATCGGCGCGCTGCTCGTCGGTGTGCCCGAGGAAGGGCGGCTGCGCTACGCCGGCCGCGTCGGCACGGGCTTCACGGAGGCGGAGCTCGATCGCCTCGCCAAGGTGCTCGAGCAGCGCGAGGAGTCGCCGTTCGATGGTGAGCCGCAGCCGCCGAAGCACGCGGTGTTCGTGCAGCCGACGCGGGTCGCCGAGGTCGAGTTCACCGAGTGGACGACCGACGGGATGCTGCGCCATCCCTCCTACAAGGGGCTGCGCGAGGAGGCGCCGACGTCGGCGTTCCTCGACGCCGGCACGCCGGTGCGCGACGGGATCGAGGTCAGGGTCGGCGAGCGGACCCTGCGGGTGACAAACCTCGACAAGGTCATGTATCCGGCGGTCGGCTTCACCAAGCGCGACGTGATCGACTACTACGTCGCGATCGCGCCGGCGATCCTCGCGCACCTCCACGCCCGCCCGCTGACCCGGGTGCGCTACCCCAACGGGGTCGAGGACAAGAGCTTCTTCGAGAAGCAGTGCCCGTCGCACCGGCCCGCGTGGGTCGCGGTCGCGCCGGTCGCGCTGTCGAAGAAGATCGTCGAGTTCTGCGTCTGCAACGAGCTGCCGACGCTGGTCTGGCTCGCCAACCTCGCCGCGCTGGAGCTGCACCCGCAGCTGCATCGCGCCGAGGCGCTCGACACGCCGACGATGATGGTCTTCGACCTCGACCCGGGGCCGCCGGCCACGATCGTCGAGTGCTGCCGCGTCGCGTTGTGGTTGCAGGGGATGTTCGAGAACCTCGGGCTGCAGGCGTTCCCCAAGACCTCCGGCTCCAAGGGCATGCAGGTCTACGTTCCACTCAATACGCCCGGCGTCACCTACGACGACACGAAGGGCTTCGCCCGCGCCGTCGCGGAGCTGCTGGAGGCGTCCGAGCCCGGGCTCGTCATCGCGCGGATGAGCAAGGACGCGCGCAAGGGCAAGGTGTTCATCGACTTCAGCCAGAACGACGCGCACAAGACGACCGTCTGCGTGTACTCGCTGCGGGCTCGCGACCGGCCGACGGTCTCGACGCCGCTCGAGTGGGACGAGGTCCGCGACTGCCTCGACGGCGGCGACCCCGCACGGCTCGTCTTCGATGCCGGGCAGGCGGTGGCGCGCTTGGGGGAGCACGGCGATCTGTTTGCGCCCGTGCTCTCGCTCGTGCAGGCGATGCCCTCGCTGGGGTAGCGTCCGTGGTCGTGGACCATGCAGACATGCCGGCCCTCGCGGGGGTCGAGCACCACTTCCTCGCCGTGCGCGGCGCGCGCCTGCCCGGCGCCGAGCGCGGTCCCGCCGATGGTCCGCCGATCCTGCTCGTGCATGGCTGGCCGCAGCACTGGTGGAGCTGGCGCTCGCTCATGCCGCTGCTGGCCGACCGCTACCGCGTGCTCGCGCTGGACCTGCGCGGCTTCGGCTGGAGCGAGCCGACGAAGCGCGGCTACCGCAAGGAGGAGCTCGCCGACGACGTCGCGGGCGTGCTCGACGCGCTCGACGTCGAGCGGGTGAACCTCGTCGGGCACGACTGGGGCGGGGTGGTCGGCGTTCGCGTCTGCCTCAACCACACGGATGGGGTGCAGCGGTTCGTGCCGATGAACACCGGCCACGTCTGGCCGACGCTGTCGCTCAAGGGCGTCCCCAAGCAGCTCGGCGCGATGGCCTACCAGGGGCTCCTGGCCAGCCCCGGCGTGGGGCGGCGCGTCAACGCATCGCCGAAGCTCGTCGGCAAGGTCGTCAACGCGATCTCGACCGGCGACGAGGTCGCCGGCGAGTACGCGGCGCGGTTCGCGCCGCGGATGGCCGACCCGGCGCGTGCGCGGGCGGCGTCGCAGATCTACCGCACGTTCCAGCTGTACGAGTATCCGAGATGGGTGCGCGGCAAGTACGCCGATCAGCGGCTGACGACGCCGACGCTGTGGCTGCATGGCCTCGCTGACCCGTTCTTCAAGCCGGGGATGTTCAAGGACGTCGTCGAGCACGCCGACGACGTCCGGATCGAGTACCTCGAGGGCTGCGGCCATTTCCCGGCCGAGGAATGCCCGCAAGCGGTCGCCGAGCACCTGCGCGCGTTCTTCTCACCGTAGTCTCATCTGGTTGTCGCGAAGATCTCGCCACAAACGGCGCCGCGGTCCCGAGCCGGCTGCCGTTCATCGAGCACTTCGTGAAGGGGGCAGGGATCGTGCAACGGATCTTCGGCAACGGCTCATACGCCAACGTAACGGCCACGCTGGCGTTGATCATCGCGCTGGGGGGGACGAGCTATGCCGCGATCAAGCTGCCCAAGAACAGCGTCACCTCGGCGACGGTCAAGGACCGGTCGCTGCTGAAGAAGGACTTCAGGTCCGGCCAGCTGCCGCGCGGCAAGACCGGCAAGCCGGGCCCGGCGGGAGCGGCGGGAGCACCCGGCGCAGCGGGTGGCGCAGGTGGTGGCGGTGCGGCGGTGTTCCAACGCGTCGAGGCAGCGGAGGCGATCGTTGTCGGCAGCGCGCCGCAGGTCGTACAGAGCATGAGCCTGCCGGCCGGCAGCTGGGTCGTGACGGCGAAGTTCGTCGCCGAGAACGGCGGGCTCGACGGCGCGCTGGCCTGCAGTCTGGACCTCGGTGGAGCGGTCGTGGACAACCTCGGCGCCGGGATCGACTTCGGAGCCGGCGCTGCTCTCAACACCCTTGCCGGTGCAGCGACGCTGTCCGGCGCCGGCGCCGCAACGGTCACCTGCAACACGAACAACACGATCACAGCCGGCAGCTACCGCGCCAAGAGCATCGTGGCGGTGCCCGTGGCGTCCGCGACCGCCGGCTGAGAACGCGGGTTCGCAGCACGCCCGGCAGGATTCGAACCTGCGACCTCCGCCTCCGGAGGGCGGCGCTCTATCCAGCTGAGCTACGGGCGCGTGCCCGGTGCAGGCTACAACGCCGCGGGCAATCCGTGGCGGCGCGCCGGCCGGTGGTGCCGGCGCAGCGCCAGCGTGACGCGGATGCCTTCCAGCGAGATGCGCAGCGTCATCTTCGAGGCACCGGCGACGCGCTCGGAGAAGACGAACGGCACCTCCTCGATGCGCGCGCCCGCGAGATGGGCGAGCTGCGTCGTCTCGACCTGGAAGGCGTAGCCCGCGCTCAGCAGCTCGTCCATGTCGATCGCCGCCAGCGTGTCGGCGCGCCAGAGCTTGAAGCCGCCGCTCAGGTCGGAGAACGGCAGGCCGAGCGCCAGCCGCGACGCCGAGCAGCCGACGCGGCTCATGGCCAGCCGGGTCGCGCTCCAGCCGTCGGTCCCGCCGCCGGGCAGGTAGCGCGAGCCGAGCACGAGCCCGGCGTCGCGCTCGAGCAGCACGGCGCGCATCTCGGCAAGCTTCTCGGGCGGGTGGGAGAGGTCGCAGTCCATCTGGCCGATGACCGCGTACTCGCGCTCCAGACACCAGGCAAAGCCCGCGCGGTAGGCCATCCCGAGCCCGTCCTTCTCCGCCCGGTGCAGGACGTGCATCCAGGGCCGCGGCGCGGCGAGCGCGTCGGCCAGCTCGCCGGTGCCGTCCGGCGAGCTGTCGTCGACGATCAGCAGCTCCATGCCCGTAGCGGCGAAGCGCTCGAGGAACAGCGGCAGCGACTCGCGCTCCTCGTAGGTCGGGACGACGACGATCGTGCGCTGGTCGGCGGCCGGCGCAGGCTCGTGTGGCAGATTTCTGTGCGTGACGGGGAGAAATCCGCCACACGACCGGACGATGGCGCGCTCGCGATAGACGGAGCCGACCGCGCCGCTGGGCTCGTAGCGCAGGGCGAACGAGCGCGCCCAGATCCGCAGCGTCGCGACCGGCGGTGGCGCCGCCCCGAGCCGCCGCAGTGCGATGCGCAACGTCAGCGCCTGGGCGAGGGGAGCGGCGGCGAGCAGGACGATTGCACCGGCCAGCGCGAGCGGCTCGACAAGACACCCGGGCGGCGGCGCGGTTACACCGGGGCGGTCAGGGCTGCGGTTGTCGCGCGGGCTCCGGCTCCGGCTCCCCGGGCTCCGGCTCAGGCTCCCCGGGCTCCGGCTCCCCGGGCTCCGGCTCAGGGGGCGGCACGCGCGCCGTGCAGAACGCGCAGCGCGTCGCCTCAGGGGGGATGTCGCTCAGGCACTCTGGGCACGGGCGTGTCTCGACGTCGACCGCTGTGTCGGGCTGGAAGCGCTCGAGCAGATGGTTGACCGGCTTGATGACGAGGAAGAAGACGACCGCGGCGACGATGATGAATGAGATCAGCGCGTTGAGAAACGCTCCGTAGACGATGTCGCTGCCGCGGATCGACAGCTTCAGGTTCGAGAAGTCCGACTGGCCGCCGATCGCGGCGATCAGCGGCGTGATGATGAACTTCACGAGCGCCGTGACGACGGCCGTGAAGGCCGTGCCGATGACGACCGCGACGGCGAGGTCGACGAGGTTGCCCCGCAGGATGAAGGCGCGAAACTCCTGCAGCAGCGCACCACCCTCCCGCAACGGATCCCGCAGCATCGAGGGGACCCTACTCGCCCGCAGTACCCTCGCCAACGTGGATTTCTCGCTCTTCTTCGCGGGCACCGCGGGCTCGGTCCCGTCGGCGCGGCGCGGCCTGCCGGCGCTCCTCGTGCGCCGCGGAGCCGAGCGGATCCTGATCGACTGCGGCGAGGGCACGCAGCGCCAGCTCGTGCGCTCCGTCGGCCTCGCCGACCTGACCGATGTCTTCCTGACGCACCTGCACGCCGACCACTGGCTGGGCCTGCCCGGCATGCTGAAGTCCTTCGAGCTGCGCGACCGCGACAAGCCGCTGACCGTCCACGGCCCGCCTGGCACGAGCGCGCTGCTGGAGCGGATGCGGCCGGTCTACGGGCGCCCGCGCTACGGCCTGACGATCCGCGACCTCGAGCCCGACGAGGCGGTCCGCCGCGACGACCTGCAGATCGTCCCCTTCGCGGTGCGCCACCGCGGCACCGCGTTCGGCTATGCCCTGATCGAGGACGACCGCCCGGGGCGCTTTGATGCCGAGCTCGCGCAGCGCCTCGGCGTCACGCCGGGACCCGACTTCGGACGCCTGCAACGCGGCGAGACGATCGCCGGCGTCGCGCCCGACCAGGTCGTCGGCGCGGCCCGGGCGGGACGCCGGATCGTCATCAGCGGCGACACGGCGCCGACCGACGCGGTCGTCGTCGCCGCCCACGGCGCCGATGTGCTCATCCACGAGGCGACGTTCCTGCACGAGGACGCCGAGCGCGCCGCGGCGACGCTGCACTCAACCGCCCGCCAGGCGGCGCAGGTCGCGGCCGACGCCGACGTGCGGCTGCTCGCGCTCACGCACCTGTCCTCGCGCTACGCGGGCGGCGAGATCCGCGACGAGGCGCGCGAGATCTTCCCGGACACCGAGGTGCCGCGCGACTTCGACACGATCGCGAGCCCGCGGCCCGAGCGCGGCGGGCCCGAGCTCGTGCGCCGGGATGGCGGCGCAGGGCCGCGCCGCCGCGCCGCCCTCGCGCCGCCGCTCCAGCACTGACTCCACCCGCGCCGATCGGCGGCCACAGG
>JBBSQG010000163.1:0-6787 GCA_038258125.1 Solirubrobacterales bacterium | reverse complement strand
GTGCGCGTCGCGGCGCTGCGGGTACTGGCGCGGGCCGGCGCGGGCGCCTGACTGCCCATCAGCGCGGCGCGAACGGCAGCGCGGCGATCAGGCCAGCGCGCCACCGGGGCGGCGCGCGTGCGACGCTGGCACGGCCATGCGCCTGGCGATCATCAGCGACACGCACATGCCGCGCGGCGCCCGCGCGATCCCGCCGGCCTGCCTGGAGCGGTGCGCGGCCTGCGACGCCATCCTGCACGCCGGCGACCTGTGCGACGTCTCGGTGCTCGAGCTGCTGCGCGGGCTCGGGCCGCCCGTCCACGCGATCTGCGGCAACGTCGACAGCGCCGCGGTCCGCGCGCTGCTGCCCGCGCGCGCCGAACTCACTCTGAGCGGAGCCCGCATCGGGATGGTGCACATCCCGGGCCCGGCGGTCGGGCGGCTGGAGCGCCTGCGCGGCGACTTCCCACGCTGCGACGCGGTCGTCTTCGGCCACACGCACATGCCCCAGCACGAGCACCGCGACGGCTTTGCGATCTTCAACCCCGGCTCCCCCACCGAGCGTCGCCGCGCCCCCGCGCATACGATGGGCCTGGCGACGATCGCCGCCGGGCGGGTGACCTTCGAGCTGCTGGCCGTCGGCTGAGCCGATCCCGCATGGCGACGCGCGCCGAGGAAACGGCGGGCTACTCGCAGAAGCGGATGGACCGCTCCCCGACGAGCGTCACGCGCTCGGTCTGCAGCGGCGGCGCGGCTACGCTCGGCCGCACCCGTCGCCGCGCAGTCGGCCGGCCGGACAAGATGCACGTGAGCCCGGCGGCAAACACGGGTAGACGACGCGCCGGAGAAGGGTATCGCGCCGCATTTGTTGCTCGCGCAATCATCTGGTACGATGCCCGCTGGCGTCGTGTGGGAGTACCCCCCACTCGCTCGACCGCCTCCTCTCCCGACTTCCGACGTGCCGCCCCCGGGTGGTACCGAGCAGACGGGTCGGGGTGTGTCGCGAACACGGCGCTCCGGACACATCTGAAAGGGAACGCATGGCTAGGACTACGACAACGAGCGCGCGCCGACGTGGCGAACACAGCGCCCCCCCGAAGCGCCCCAAGCGCCGCACTCCGGCCGAGGAATCGGCCCGGCAGACCGCGCGCGCCCAGGCGGAGATGACCGCCGACTCGCTGCAGACGTTCCTCAACCAGGCGTCACGCTACGAGCTTCTGACCGCGGCCGAGGAGATCGCGCTCGCCAAGCGCATCGAGCGTGGCGATGTCGAGGCCAAGGACCGCATGATCAACGCGAACCTGCGTCTCGTCGTCTCGCAGGCCCGCCGCTACCAGGGCCTCGGCCTGCCGCTGGGCGATCTCGTCCAGGAGGGCACGCTTGGCCTGATCCGCGCCGCCGAGAAGTTCGACTGGCGCAAGGGCTTCAAGTTCTCGACGTACGCGACGCTGTGGATCCGTCAGAGCATCCAGCGCGGCCTCGCGAACACGTCGCGGACGATCCGCCTGCCGACGCACATCGAGCAGCGTGAGCGCAAGCTCTCGCGGGTCGAGCGCGATCTGACGGCGAAGCTCTCGCACGATCCGTCCGACGAGGAGGTCGCGGCCGCGGCCGACATGACCGTGCCGGAGATCCTCGCCCTGCGCGAGGCCCGCCGTCACGTCACGAGCCTCGACGTGCCGATCGGCGACGACGGCGACTCGAACCTCGGCGACTTCATCGCCTCAGACCGCCCCGACCCGAGCGAAGAGGCTCAGTCCTCAGAGCTCGAGCGCACGGTCGCCGACGCCCTCGGGCGCCTGACCGGCGAGGAGCGCCGCGTCGTCGAGCTGCGCTACGGGTTGCGCGACGGCCGCGAGCGTTCGATCGAAGCGACGAGCCGCGAGCTCAGCATCACCCGTGACCGTGCCCGCCAGCTCGAGGAGGCCGCGATGCGCAGCCTCGAGGGCGAAGAGGCGCTCGCCGGGCTGCGCGAAGCGGCCTGAGAACTGGAGATGTCAGTCGGCCGGCGGCTTGCCGGCCGGCTTTCCGCCAACCTTGATCGTGCCCTGACGGAATGGGGCCTTCGGCATGTGGGGCCGCCAGGCCGGCTCGCTCGGCGGGGCCGGCTCGCTCGGCGGGGCCGGCTCGCCGGTCGCCCGCTCGACCGGCGCCGGCTCGACGGGCGACGGCTGGGCGTCCGGCTCCGCCGCGGCCGACGTGGGCACGTCTGCGGCGGGAGCGAGGGGGTCCGCCGTGCTAAGCCGGATCGGGCCGTGCCCCACGATCTCACCCGCCGGGCCGACGAAGCCTGGCTCGACGTCTGGACTGCTGGCGACCGGCACGCTGCTGAGCAGGGTTGGACCGGCCGGCCCGTCACCATCGCCGGCCTGGCGCTCGCGCGAGCCGCGCGCGGCGAAGAGCAGGCCGAGCAGGATGGCGACGACCGCGATCCCCGCGGTCGGCGCGTCGCCGAGGCTGGCGATGAGCAACATCGACGACAGATCAGCCTTCGTCGAGGTCGTACACGTCAGCGGCGTCGGCGGCCATGACGGACCGCGCCATCTCGGCCTTCAACTCGTCCAGGCGCGCCTTCTCGGCGACGCTGCGCTCCTCCTTGCGCGCGAGGTCGATGAACTCCGGCGGGACGTAGCCGTCGCGCAGCACGAGCGTGACCGAGCGATCGCGGTAGCCGACGACGAAGACGAAGCGCTCCCGCTCGCGGCCGAGCTCGGGCCGCGCCAGCGCCGGGTCGCGCGTGAAGCGATCCTCCGAGACGGCGCGCGTCACCGCCTCGAAGCCGTCGCGGGCGCCGGGTCCGCCGAACGACGTGCGGACCGTGATGTCGCGCCGGATCGGCGGGCCGTCGGGCGCCAGGACCGCGAAGGCGCGCTCCATGACCTTGAACGCCTGCGCGACGCCGCCGGGCGAGCCGGGGCCGTGGTACTTCAGCAAGTCCTCGAACGAGTAGGCGATCGTCCGCCCCAGCTCGCTTACCTCGATCTGCGTCATGCCCCAGACACTACCCGGGCCTCGCCGGCGAACCGGCATACGAGCTCGGCGGAGCGCTGCGGCTGCTCCCAGAAGAAGAGGTGCCCGACACCGTCGAGCAGCTCCAGTCGCGCGCCAGGGATCAGCGACGCGACGAGGTCGCCGTTGATCGGCGCGAGCACCTCGTCGGCGGTGCCGTGGATGACGAGCGTCGGCACGTGTAGCCCGCGCAGCCGGGAGTAGGTGTCGTGCGCCTCGGCGGCCGCCTTCTGTGACATGAGGATCGAAAGCCCGGGCGGAAGGCTGCGGGCTGCCTCCGCGAACGCGGCGTAGTGCGCCGCCGAAACGGCGTAGGCGGGCGAGACGACGATCTCAAAGCCCGTCCGCAGGACCCGCGCCTGATCGCGTGAGAGGACCGCCGCCGTGAGCCGCTGGATGACCTCCGAGGCGGTCGCCTTGGACTGCGTGCCGCCGCAGGAGGTGCAGCCGAGGGTCAGCGTGCGGATGCGCTCCGGCGCCGCGAGCGCAAGCTCTTGGGCGACCATCCCGCCGAGCGAGATGCCCAGCACGTGGGCGTCGGCGATGTGCAGGCCGTCAAGCAGCGCCAGCGCGTCCGCCGCCAGCCCGGCGACCGTCAGGTCTCCCGCCCACGGCGCGCTGCGGCCGATGCCGCGCTGGTCGTAGAGCAGCAGCTCGAAGTCGCCCTGCAGCTCGCGCAGAAACGGCTCGCCCCAGTGCGTGGCGTTGGCGCCCATGCCGTGGATGAGCAGCAGCGGCGGACCGGTGCCGCGGCGCTCGTAATGCAGTTCGCTGCCGGCGACGGGCATCCCGGGCACACCGCCAACGCTAGCGGGCGACCCACTGGTGAACCCTCGCGGTCGACCCTGCCGCGCGATCGTGAGAGGGTGAGTGGATGCTCATCGCACTCAAGCTGCTGCTCGTCGCACTCGCGAGCGTGGCCGGCGCGACGCTCGTCGCCTGCGCCAAGGAGAACGCGAGCGAGCAGCCGGTCGCGACCGTCCAGGGCGACGGCTTCACGGTCGCGATGCCCGGCTCCCCCAAGCGCGAGGTGATCACGGCGCAGACGGCGGGCGGCCCGGTCCCGATCACCGCCTACATCACCGAGGGCGGCGAGGAAGGCTTCTCGATGAGCGTCCTGAAGGTCCCCGAAGGCGTCAAGGGCGACCTGGTGGGCGCCGTCCGTGGCGCGGCGACCAGCGTCGGTGGCACGCTGAAGGACAGCAGGAAGGTGACCTTCCAGGGCTATCCGGCCCGCGACGCACGCATCACCGGCGCCGAGGACTCCGACGGCGACAAGGGCACGGTCTTCGCGCGCGTCATCCTCGCCAAGGGCCGAGTCTTCCAGCTGCAGTTCGTGACCGGCGGGGCCGACGTGACGTCCCCGCCCAAGCAGTACACGGCGTTCGTGTCGTCGCTGAAGATCGGCTGATCCTCGCCCGCCCGGACAGGTGATCAGGGCCTTCTGGCGCGGGTAGCCCGACACCGTCCAGGACCGCCGCAGCGCCGAGCTGGCCGCATCGATCCGCGCCGGCGAGGAGGCGATGCTCGAGCGCATCGAGAACGAGCTGCCAGCGCTCGCGCAAGCCGTGGCGCGCAGTCGCGCAGACGCGTAGACGCGCAACGACCGCGTCGGCGGTCATGTCGTCGTAGCCGCTCTTGCTCGTCGCCGCGCGATGATGCGGCAGCGGTTGAGCACCGTGCTGGGGCCGGGTGTCGCGGGCGATCGTCCCTTCGCGCGGGTTCCCGGCTGGGCCGCGCAACCCCCGCCGCGCAGCGCCGCCACAATGGCGTCCGGTCCGCAGAGTGTCATTCTCGCCAACTCGGTTCATACTTCCGCTGGCCGATGCGACGTTGGGGCGCGATCGGGCAAGGGTTGACGTGACACGGGAACGCAATCGGGGCCAGCCGGCAACGAGCGTGCCACGGCGAACGACAGGGGGCCTGCCATGACGTTGCCGTCACCGACGATGCTCAGATGCGACCGCTGCCGGGCGGTGATCAGCACCGCCGAAGCCAGCGACATGATCCGCCACGGCGTGCCCTGCGGGGTCTGCGGCGGCACGCTCGTGCTAGGCAGCAACGCCCAGCGACGCACCGCTGATGGGCTCGCCGGTGGCGACGCCGCCACGCTGACCGGCTCGCCCGAGCGCCGCCTGCTCGGCGTCCTGCGCGACGCCGACGGCGAATCGGTGAAGCCCAGCACGCTTGCCGAGGCCGGCATCGCCGATCTCGGCGACGCGATCTTCGAGCTTGAGCAGGCTGGGCACCACATCGAGCGCGCCTACGCCGATGCGTCCAACGGACGCCGGCGCTTTCTCGGCTACCGGTTGCGCCGCCGTCGCGGCCGTCAGGCCGGCGGATCCCAGCCGAGCAGCTCGCGGTAGCCGCGCGTCAGCTCGGTCCAGGCCGTGGCCAGCTCGGCGCGCGCGGCGTCGAGGATCTCCGGCGGGGCCGGCTCGGGCGCCCAGCGGTTCTTGATCGGCTCGGTCGCGACGAGCGACTCGAGCTCCTTGGACGCCGTCCGCAGCCGCTCGCTCGCGCGGCGCAACCGGCGGCGCTCGTCCTCGGTCAGCTCGTCGGGTGCGCTCGCCATCGCGGCCATCATGCCTCAAGTCGCCCCGCGGGGATCCGCGCCCGGTCCGCGGCAGCGGTCGCGCTTGGTGATCGAGGCCCCTATGGTTCCTCGCCGATGACGGCCTCGTACTCCCGATCGCGCGGCTGGGGCCTGCTGGCGCGTGTCCTGGCGGCCGTCTCCACCACGTCGCTGTGCCTCGCCGCGCCCGCTGGCGCCGACGTCTTCAACGGCCGGATCGCGTTCTCGAGCGTGCGCACCGATCCGCTGGCCAAGAACTTCGACATCTTCAGCATGAACGCCGACGGCAGCGACGTGCGTCGGCTCACGACGGACCCCGCGACCGACCGGCAGGCCGACTGGTCGCCCGGCGGGACCGCGATCGCCTACACGATCCGCAAGCCCAACTCGAAGAT
The DNA here is from genome assembly GCA_038258125.1 of Solirubrobacterales bacterium. Classification (GTDB taxonomy): domain Bacteria; phylum Actinomycetota; class Thermoleophilia; order Solirubrobacterales; family Solirubrobacteraceae; genus CADCVQ01. Next base: position 829 of record JBBSQG010000163.1, on the reverse strand, counting down.
CAACTTCGAGGTCGCTCGCATGACCGCCTCGGGCACGCATCGCCGCGTGCTCACGACAACGCCGACCGAACAGGCGTCGAGTCAGCCATCGTGGGCGCCCTCCGGCCGCTCGATCCTCTTTCGCCGCAGCGGTCCGGGCCTCGTGTCGTCGATCTGGCAGATGGGCACGCGCGGCCAGCGCCCGTTCCTGCGTTTCGCCCCGTCGCACCCCCCGCTGTATCCAAGCTGGGCACCGGACTCGCGTCGCGTGACGTACGCGGCGGTCCTCTCCAACACCGGCGACACCGATCGCGGCGTCTTCACGATGAACGCCGACGGCTCGGACGAGACCGCGCTGTTTGACGTCCCCGGTGCCTATGACTCCGCGCCGGCCTGGTCGTCCGACGGCAGCCGGATCGCCTTCCAGAGCGACGCCGACATCGGCGGCGCCAACCCCGAGCGCGACATGGAGATCTGGGTCATGGGTGCCGACGGCAGCGGGCCGACGCAGCTCACGCACAACGCGCTCCATGACGAGGGCCCGGCCTGGTCGCCCGACGGGCGCCTGCTGGCCTACACGAGCGGCCCCGACAACGCGCACGGCGACATCCACGTGATGACCGCCGCGGGGCGCCACGTGCGAGCGCTGACGTCGCACGCCGGTGCCGACGAGTCGCCCGACTGGCAGGCGATCCCGGCGGCCCGCACCGACCGGCGCTGCGGCGATCTCGCGCTCAGCCGCCGCCAGGTGAACGACGTCCGCAGCGCCGGCAAGGGGCTGTCCTGCCTCGCGTCGCGGGTGCTCGCGCGGCGCTGGCTGCGAGCCGGGCTGCCGCGCCGGGTCCGCGGC
>JBBSQG010000162.1:0-6818 GCA_038258125.1 Solirubrobacterales bacterium | reverse complement strand
TCGCGAACGGCTCGGCCCCGGGCGCCGCGGGCGCCGGCGTGCGCAAGCCGCCGCGTCGCGAGCGCGCCGGCGGCGCCTCGGCCGGAGGCGGCGGCGACACGCTGGCCTCGCCGATGCAGGGCAGCGTCTGGAAGATCCCGGTGCGGGCCGGCCAGGCGGTCGTTGAGGGCGAGATCGTCACGATCATCGAGGCGATGAAGATGGAGAACGAGATCACCGCCCACAAGTCGGGCGTGATCGCCGAGCTGCCGATCTCCGAGGGCGACGCGGTGCGCAGCGGCGACGTGCTCGCCGTCATCCGCGACCCGTCCTAGCCGACACCGTGGGCGATCGCGGAAGCCCCCGCGCCTGGCTCGCGGGCCCCGATGAGGCCGAGGCGGTCGCCACGCTGCTCGTCGCCTTCCGCGATCACATGGGCGTCGACTGGCCGTCGGCGAACGCCTTCATCGCCTCTGTCGAGCGGCTCATGGACGATGTCGACACGGATTTCTTGCTCGCCGCGGCGGACGCCGATTCACCGCCCGCCGGCGTGCTACAGCTGCGCTTGCGATTCAGCGTCTGGAAGGCCGCGCCCGACGCCTGGATAGAGGACGTCTACGTCGCGCGGGATGCGCGGCGGGCCGGCGTCGGTGACGCGCTCGTCGCCCGCGCGATCGAGCGCGCGGCCGAGCGCGGCGCGCGGCGGATCGAGCTTGACTGCAACGAGGACAACGGCGGCGCGCTTGCGCTCTACGAGGGCCACGGCTTCTCGCCGCGCTCGAAGGGCGGGCCGGGACGCGACCTGTTCCTCGGGCGCGCGATCGGTTGAGCGCCGCCCGCCGCGCCGCTGGCCCGGCGACGGGACCGCAGGGCAAGCCCACCCTGAAGCTGGCGTGTTGGCGCTCATGTCAGAACCTGTCGTCACGGCGGGATGGTGATCGGTCCGGCGATGAGCGCGCAAACCCGCCGCCGCGCTCGCGCTGCCGGTGTTCGTTGACGTGAGCTGCGCGGTCGCGTCCGCGCTGCCCGGCGGCGAGTCGACGAGCTGGCAGACCGATACCGCGCCGGGCTTGTCGAGGGCGAGGAACGTCGGCAGGAGGTCCGCAGCGACGCCGGCCGGCACGGTGTTGCCGCGGATGTCCGTGCTCAGCGGCGTCACGCCGCCGCTCGGCTGGCTGTCGGCGGCGACGTAGATCGCGCTCGCCGGGCTGATGGTCGCCATCGGGTCGACGTAGCTGCACCACCATTCCGGCCGAAGCCGATCTGGCGCATTGCCGCTCCCGGCGAGATCCAGCACCGCGGCAGGGGTGTGTCGAATTGTTCGCGCCCAACGCGAATGTTTCGACACTCCCGTTCGCCACGCGCGTCAGGCAGGGCGTGCTCGAGCGGCGGCCCTACTCCGAGCGCCCCGCGCCACCGCACGTGCGGCGAGCTGACGCACGCCGAGCTGCGCTGCGCGAGCTGCGGCGAGCCGCTACACGCCGGCGAGGTCGACGTGGAGCCGGGCCGGGCCTGACGCTGCCCGCGCCGGACCCGGCATCCGCCGACGACTGCTAGGGCAGCCGTCCGCCCAGCCGCAGTGAGCTGACGAGCGCGCCGCCGAGCAGCAGCAGCGCGCCGCCAGCGAACAGCGCCGTGATCTCGCGCTTCTCGGGCGTCGTGCCGATCTGCGAGCCGAGCTTCTCGTAGACGGCACCGAGCTGATCGGAGTCCTCCGCGCGGAACGCCTCACCCCCGGACTCCGAGGCGATCCGCCGCAGCGCCTCGGTGTCCGGCGGCACGTTCAGCGTCTGGCCGCGCAGGGTGATCGTGCCGTTCGGCGTGCCCAGCGCGACGGTGTAGATCGGCACGCGCAGGCGCTTGGCCTCGGCGGCGACGATGTCGGCGGCGGCGCCGTCGGTCGCCGAGCCGTCCGACAGCAGCACGAGCGCGGCCGGCGGGCGGCGGGCGGAGTCGTCGGAGCCGAGCTTGAGATCGTCAAGCGCGGTGCGCAGGCCGGCGCCGGTCGCCGTGCCGGAGATCGGCTGCATCGTGTCGAGCTCATCGTCGACGGCGGCGTGGTCGGTCGTCGGCGTCTGCAGAGTCTGGGCGACGTCGGAGAACGTCACGAGGCCGACGCGCAGCTCGTCCGGAACCCGGTCGAGGAAGCTCGATGCGGCGCGGCGCGCCGCCTCCAGGCGGGTCGGGCTGACGTCGGTCGCCGACATCGAGCGCGACACGTCGGTGACGAGCACCACCGAGGCGCGCTGGACGGCGACCTGGACGGTCTTCTCCGGGCGCGCCAGCGAGAGCGCGAGCATGGCGAGCGCCAGCGCGAACAGCGCGAGCGGCAGATGGCGACGCCACGGCGACTCGGCGGTGGCGACCGCGGCCAGCGTCGACAGCGCGGTGAAGCGCACCGGGTAGCGCCGGCGGCGGCGCTGGGCGGCGAGCTGCGCGAGGATCGCCAGCGGCACGGCCGCCAGGCAGAGCAGCGCGATCGGCGACGCGAAGCTCACTTCAACGCCCGCCCGAGGCTCTTCAGCCAATCGCCGCGCGTCGACAGCACGACGTGCTGGACGGCCGCCTTGCGCAGCTCACCGGCCACGCCGGCGCGCTCCTGCGCCGCGGCGGCGGCGAAGCGCTCGCGCAGCCCGCGCCGAGACGTGTCGACCTCGACCACGCGTCCGGACTCGGGATCGACGAGCGCCAGCCGGCCGGCGGGCTCCAGCGTCTCCTCGCGCGGGTCGCGGATCTCGACGGCCAGCACCATGTGGCGCGAGCCGAGCGCGCGCAGCGGCTTGCGCCAGTCGCGCTCGCCGCGGAAGTCCGACACGACGACGACCAGGCCCGGCTGGCGCGCCAGGCGCCCGGTTCTGTGCAGCACCGGGGCCAGGCCGCGGTCGGCGGCGCCGTCCACCGCGACGCCCTCGGCCAGCAGCCGGCTCAGGCCGATCTTCGCGTGCGGTCCGCCGCGCGGGGGCAGCATCTTCTCCGGTCCGCCCGCCGTCAGCACCGCGAGGCGACCGCCGTGGCGTGTCGCGGCACGGCCGACGACATGGGCGACGCCCTCGGCGACGTCGGACTTCAACCGGTCGGCGGTGCCGAACGCCATCGACGCCGACAGATCGACGACCAGCCAGGTCGTGAGGATCCGCTCGGGCACCTGCAGGCGCACGTGCGCGACGCCGGTGCGAGCGCTGGCCGCGGCGTCGAGCTGGCGCACGTCGTCGCCGAGCTGGTAGGGGCGCAGCTGCGCGAGCTCGGTCCCGGAGCCGACGCCGGGCGCCAGCCGGTCACCGGGCAGCGAGCCCGCGCCGCGCCGCGCCAGCGACAGCGACAGCGCGTCGACGAGCGCGAACGGGATCGGTCCAGGCCCCTGGCGGGCGGGCGGGACCCGCAGCGTGGCGAGCGACGGCGGCATCGGAGCGGCTCTACGCCGCCTCGTAGTCGGCCGGGGCGGCCGGGAGGCCCGACGTGGGGTTGGCGTTCAGCGCGCCGAGCAGGCGCGTGAGGATGTCGTCGGCGCTGACGTTGTCTGACAGCGCGTCGTAGGACAGCACGAGGCGGTGGCGCAGGACATCGGGGGCGAGGTCGCGCACGTCGTCGATGAGCACGTGGCGGCGACCGCGCAGCAGGGCCAGCGCCTGGCCGGCCTGGACCATCCCGATCGCCCCGCGCGGGCTGGCGCCGTACTGGATCAGATGGGAGAGGTCGTTGAGGCCGTAGCGCTCGGGATGGCGCGTGCCGTCGACGAGCTGGACGGCGTAGGCGACCACCTCGCGGTCCACGAAGATCTCGCGCACCGCCTTCTGGAAGCGCTCCAGCTCGGCCATCGACAACCGCACGCCGACGTGCTCGGGCGCGCGCAGCGAGCGGCCGACGACCGACGCCTCCTCGCCGAGCGTCGGGTAGTCGACGAGCACCTTGAACAGGAAGCGGTCGATCTGCGCCTCGGGCAGCGGGTAGGTGCCCTCGGACTCGATCGGGTTCTGCGTCGCCAGTACGAGGAACGGGTGCGGGACCGGGAAGCTGTCGGTGCCGATCGTCACCTGGTGCTCCTGCATGACCTCCAGCAGCGCCGACTGGACCTTGGCCGGGGCGCGGTTGATCTCGTCGGCGAGCAGGAAGTTGCCGAACACCGGGCCCAGCTCGGTGTCGAAACGGCCGGTGTCGGGACGGTAGATGCGCGTGCCGACAAGGTCGGCCGGGACGAGGTCGGGCGTGAACTGGATGCGCCGGAACGTGCCGCCCATGACGTCGGCCAGCGTGCGCACGGTCAGCGTCTTGGCCAGTCCCGGGACCCCCTCGAGCAGCACGTGGCCACCGGTCAGCAGCGCGACGAGCAGCCGCTCGAGCATCGCGTCCTGGCCGACGATGACGCGCTTGACCTCGTAGAGGACCTCCTCGAGGACCTTGCGCGGCTGGCGGCCCGGATCCTCGTCGGGCGGCGGCGGCGGGGGCGTGGCGTAGTTGCTGAAGGTCATGGGTGGGTCCTCGGGTCCTTTCTCAGAAGATGGTCAGACAAGCCTGCGAAACCAGTGCAGCGACAGCAGCCCGCCGGCGGCGAGCAGCACGAGCGCCCCGCCCGAGAACGCCGCCGTGATCTCGCGCTGCTCGTCGCGGTAGCCGATCCGCGAGCCGAGCTGCTCGTAGACCGCGCTGAGGTCCTTCGCCGTGTCGGCGGTGTAGGCGCGGCCGCCGGAGATCCGTGCGACCTCGCTGCTCTCAAATGGGTCGGGCGGCACCGGACGCGTGACGCTGCTGCCGTCCTTGCGCTAGACCTCGATCGTGCCGGTCGCCGTGCCGAGCGTCACCGTGTAGATCGGGACCTTCAGCTCCTTGGCGCGCCGGGCCGCCTGCGTCGGCGGGGTGCCGCGTACGGACTTGCCGTCGGACAGCAGGATGATCGCCGACGGCACGCGGACTCCGTTCTCGTCGGTCTGACGTGCGAGCACGTCGAGCGAGCGCGTCAGCGCGTCGCCGGTCGCCGTGCTGCCGCTCGGTCGCAGCACGCTGACCGCGTTGCGGATCGCGTCGCGATCGGTCGTCGGGCTCTCGATCAGGCTGGCGGCGCCGTTGAACGCCACGAGGCCGACGCGCACCTGGTCGGGAACCTGGCCCAGGAAGCGCTCCGCCGCCGCTCGCGCAGCCCGCAGGCGCGTCGGCGCGACGTCGGTCGCCTGCATCGATCCCGAGTAGTCCGTCGCGAGCATGATCGAGGCGCGCTCGACCGGGACGGCAACCGTCGTCTGCGGCTTGGCCAGCGCGACGATGAGGATCGTCAGCGCCAGCGCGTAGGCGACAAGCGGCGCGTGGCGGCGCCAGCCCGGCGTACGCGGCGCGACCGATGCCCGCACGGCCGGCATCGCGAACGCGACCGCCGCCACCCGGCGAGTGGCCTCGTGGCGTAGGTACGCGAGCAGCGCCACCGGGACGAGGACGAGCGCGATGAGAAACAGCGGCTCTCCGAAGCTCATCAAATGCTCCGCGGCCCTACGGCCCGCTGGAGGGCGATCTGACGACGTTCTCCGGGCGCGTGCCGAGGGTGACCGGGAGGGTCCGCTCGGCGCCGTCGCGCACCACGCGGATGTCGATCTTGTCGCCCGGGCGGCGGTTCTCGATCGCCGCGCTGACACCGTCGGAGCGCGCGATCGACTGGCCGGCGACGTTCGTGATGATGTCGTCCACCTGCAGGCCCGCCGCCTGCGCGGGACCGCCGCCGACGACATCGGCGATCTTGGCGCCCGGCGCGCCCGACGTGCTGTCGCTCGTCGTGATGCCGATGTACGGGCGCTTGATCGCGGTGCCGGCGCGCAGCCTGGGAACCACCTCGCGGACGGTGTTCGACGGCACCGCGAAGCCGATGCCGACGTTGCCGCCGCCCGCTGCCGCCGTGGCGATCTGGGAGTTGATGCCGATCACGCGACCGGCGCCGTCAAGCAGCGGGCCGCCCGAGTTGCCGGGGTTGATCGGCGCGTCGGTCTGGATGACCTTGTCGATCGAGAAGCCGTTGGGCGACCTGATCGGCGTGCCGTCGACGGCCGACACGACACCCTGGGTGAGCGTCTGGTCGAGTCCCAGCGGATAGCCGATCGCCAGCGCGACGTCGCCGACCTTGACGCTGTCGGAGTCCGCGAAACGCAGCGGCTTGAGCTTCTGGGTGTGTGAGGCGTCGACGCGCAGCACCGCCAGATCGGACGATTGGTCGGTTCCGAGCACCTCGGCGTCGACGCTTGAGCCCTTGTCCTCGAAGCGCACCTGGACGCTGCTGGCGCCGTCGACGACGTGCGAGTTGGTGACGATCGTCCCGTTCGTGTCGATCACGAAGCCGCTCCCGCTCGCCGTTCCGGCGCCGCCCTCCTGGCTCTTGATGAAGACGACGCTCGGGCCCGCGTCGGCGACGATCGAGCGGATGGCGCGCGCGCGGGCGTCCGGCGCCACGCCGCCGGGACTTGCCGGCAGCGCCGCCGTCGAGCCGGAGGAGCTGTCGTCGTCGCGCAGCAAGCTGGCCCCGAGGACGCCGCCGCCGAACAGGATGGTGGCGATCAGCAGGCCGACCGCGACGAGCGGCCACAGCGGCCGCGGCGGGGGGTCGTCGGACGGCCTGGGCTCGTGGTCAGCCTCGAAGGTGGGCTGGACCTCGGTGCGCGGCGCGAGCCACTCGGTGTGCTCGTCCTCCTCGCGCGGCTGCGTCCAGAGCCGCCCCGAACCCGGGCTCCGCTCGGGCGGCTGTTCGTCGTTCATCTCAGGCAAGGTAGGGCGAGGTTGTCAACGATTCGTAAGTTGGGCGCCGCTTTGCGTAAGACGCGCATAAGACTGTAGAAGCCTGGCGCGGCGGGCTCCTATGGATCTGGACG
>JBBSQG010000161.1:0-6844 GCA_038258125.1 Solirubrobacterales bacterium | reverse complement strand
CGCCGACGTCATCGTCAACACCGACGGTGACAACCAGTACGACGGCAACGACATCCCCAAGCTCGTGGAGCCGATCATGCGCGGCACTGCCGACATGGTCGTCGGCGACCGCGAGGTCAAGAACATCGAGCACTTCTCGCCGCTGAAGGTGTCGCTGCAGAAGCTCGGATCGTGGGTCGTGCGCCAGGCCTCCTCGACCGAGGTCCCGGACACGACCTCGGGCTTTCGCGCCTACAACCGCGAGGCCGCGATCCAGCTCATCGTCGTCTCGAAGTTCACGTACACGCTGGAGACGATCATCCAGGCCGGCAAGCTGCTCGTCGCCGTCGACCACGTCGCGATCCGCACCAATCCCAAGACGCGCGAGTCGCGCCTGTTTCCGTCGATGTGGTCCTACGTCCGGCGCAACTCGGTCTCGATCTTCCGGATCTACACGCAGTACGAGCCACTGAAGGTGTTCATGAGCGCAGCGGCGTTCATCGGACTCATCGCCCTCGTCGTGTGGGCGCGCTTTGCCTACTTCTACGTCGTCGCCGACGAGGGCAAGGGCCACGTCCAGTCGCTGATCCTCGGCGCCGTCCTGTTCAACGCCGCGATGGTGCTCGCGGCGCTGGGCATCATGGGCGACCTGCTCGCCGCGCAGCGCACGATGGCTCAGCGCACCTTCGAGCGCGTGCGCCGCATCGAGCTTGAGCTCGGCGTCGCGCCGTCGCACTACGAGCCGGGTGACGGCAGCGCCGCGCAGCCGGCGACGACCGGCGCCGATTCGGGCGCCGCGACCGGCAAGAGCGATGATTCGTCGGGCGGCAAGACCGGGGAGCGCGACGTGGTGCGACTATGACGCCGACCAGCCCCGAGGTCACCGTCGACGCGGAAGGCACGGTCACCGGCAACACCTACGACAAGTACGGCTCGACGAACCCCGTCGTGCGGCGCCTGATGAGCGCCTTCGAGCGCACGCTCGACGAGCTCTTCGTGCAGGCAGCGCCGCAGTCGTTGCTCGACGTCGGCTGCGGCGAGGCGGTTCTCACGCACAAGTGGGCCCAGCGACTGGGCGAGCGCCGCGTCGTCGGCATCGACCTCGACGACCCGCTGCTGCACGCCGAGTGGGAGCAGCGCCAGGCGCCGAACCTCAGCTACCAGGTCATGAAGGCCGAGAACCTCCCCTTCGCCGACGGCGAGTTCGATGTCGCGACGGCGATCGAGGTGCTCGAGCACGTCCCCGATCCGGCTCATACGGTCGCCGAGATGGCGCGCGTGGCGAGCGGCCACCTGCTCGTATCCGTGCCCCGCGAGCCGCTCTGGCGCGGTCTGAACCTGGCGCGCGGCGCCTACCTCAAGCAGCTCGGCAACACGCCCGGGCACCTGAACCACTGGTCCAAGCGCAGCTTCGTGAAGCTGCTATCGCGCCACGGCGAGGTCATCGAGGCGCGCTCGCCGTTTCCGTGGACCATGCTGCTCGTCCGCCTCTAAGCGGCGGCTTGTCGACCTCCAGTACCAGCGTCTCGCCACCGCGGTCGTCCTACGGCCGCGGCGCCCGCGTCCTGTCGATTGGCATCGCGACGACCGGCCTCGTCACGCTCGCCTACTTCGCGCTCGCCGCCCACGCTCTGACTGCGGTCGAGTACAAGCGCATCTCGCTCGTCTGGTCGATCATGTTCGTCGTCGCGTCGGTCATCTACCGGCCGATCGAGCAGCTGCTGTCGCGCACGATCGCCGACCGCCGCGCGCGGGGCGCGACCGGCGGACACAACCTGCGTGTCGCGCTGCTCATCCAGGCCGCCTTCGCGCTGACCTTTCTCGTCATCGCGCTCGCGCTGCGCGACCTGCTGCAGAACGATCTCTTCGACGGCTCGGCGGAGCTGTACTGGGTGCTCGTCGTCGGCGTCCTCGCCTACGCGGCGAGCTACTTCGCGCGCGGCTTTCTCGCCGGTCACCAGAGCTTCGAGCTGTACGGCCTGCTCGTCTTCATCGAGGCCGTTTCGCGGGTCTGCTTTGCGCTGGCGGTCGTCGTCGGCATCGCGTCGGGGCAGTCCGCCGTGGCGCTCGGCATGGCCGTCGCGCCGCTCATGTCGCTGCTCGTCGTGCCGTGGTTCTTCGCCCGCCGCGACCCACCCGCCGACTCGAGCGCGGTGAAGGAGTCAGAGGGCGGCCTGACGATGCGCCACGGGCTGGGCTTCGCGATCGCCGTCTTCGCGATCATGCTCGCCGAGCAGACGCTGCTCAACGCGGCCGTGCTCACCGTCGAGGGCACATCCGCGGACGCCGTCCTGGCCGGCATCGTCTTCAGCGTCCTGCTCATCGCACGGGCCCCGCTGCAGCTCTTCCAGGCCGTGCAGGGCTCGCTGCTGCCACACCTCGCGGCGCTGCAGGCGACCGCCGGCGACGACGAGTTTCACCGCGCGATCCGGATCACCGTCCTGGCGATCGGCGGCTTTGCGCTGGCGGTGACGATCGGCCTCTTCGCGATCGGCCCGCCCGTTGTGCGCACGATGTTCGACATCGACCGCGAGCTGGCCCGAGGCGGCCTCGCACTCGTCGGCCTCGGGATGGGCTTCCACCTCGTCGCGGGCACCCTCAACCAGGCAGCGCTCGCCCGCGGCCAGGCGCGCGGTGCGGCGCTCGCCTGGCTGGCCAGCGCGGCCGCCTTCGTCATCTGGATGCTGAGCCCGGTGATCGACGACCAGCTGCTGCGCACCGAGGTCGGCTACTGCGCCGCCACGGCCGCGCTGAGCGCGATGCTCAGCGCCGTCTACCGCGCGCGCCGGGCGTAGAGGCGGCTCGACCTCTCTACGGCGTCGGGTCGACGGGCTGGCCGTCCTTGCCCGTCACGTAGACGAGCCGCCCATCCGCCAGACGGAAGACCTGCCCGACCGGTCGGCCCGAGCCGGTGACGGTCTTCTTGGAGAGCTTGACGGTCTTGATCGTGTCGCCCTGCTTGACGATCAGCGTCTGGCTGTTGGCCTCGGTGCGCAGGACGGTCACGTTCTGGCGCGTCAGCAGGTCGGTCAGGTTGACCGACTGCAGCGCGGCGAGCAGGAACGCGAGCGCGAGCACGATGCCGAGGTCGAAGAGGTTGACCAGGCCGGCGAGCGGGTCGCCTGCGCGGTCGCCGCGGTGGAGCGCGCGCGGCGTGACACGGGTACGCCCGAGCCGAGCCGGCGAGCTCACCGGCCGCCCTCGGGGTCGAGCGCGGCGACGACGTACTCGAGGTCGGAGAGGTCTTGCGCGTAGAGGCGGTCGCGGACAAGCGAGACCGAGAACGCGATAGCGCCGATCAGCAGGCCCAGGACCGTGACGCTGAAGGCCACGCGCAGGTTCTCCGACAGCTGGGCGACATTCCCCTTCGCCAGGCCGTCGAGCGCCGGCGAGAGCGGGATCAGCGTGCCCATCAGGCCCAGCGCCGGGCCGAAGCGGACGAGCAACCGCGTCCGCTCGAGCTTGCGCAGCGATCGCAGGTCGAAGTCCGCGAGCGCCTTCGCGCGGCGGTCCTCGATGCCGGCGCGGTCGGGCTCGGCGACGAGCTGGGCCAGCGTGTCGGCCATCTGCGCGCTGGAGGCCAGCGGCATCAGCGCGCGCACGGCCGCATCGGCGTCCTGCAGCCGAAGGCCGGCGAGCGCGTCGCGGGCGGCCTGCTCGACGCGCTGGCGGCGACCGACCCCGCGCCGACGGGTCAGCTCGACGACGAACGCGCCGAGGTCGACGAGCGTGAACACGAGCGCGGCGATGATCGCGATCAGCACGGGCTGGCGCAACGCGTTGGCGATGTCGAAGAGAAGGCTCTCTGTTCCCGAGACGGCGATCATGCGACGCGCAGTCTGACGCCTCGGCGCTCGCGAAGCGCGCCGAGCATCACAAGCGCGAACGCGAACGCCCCGCCGAGGCTCAGTTCGCCGGCCTTCGGCGGGTCGCCGCCGCTGATCCGGCGCTCGCCCTTCGCGCCGCCGCCCGCCTGCCTGCCCTGCGGCAGCTTGCTCAGCGCCGTGCCCGGATCGTTGATCAGCACGCCGGAGATCGTCACGCCGAACGGCTTCTTCGGCTTCGGCGCGGGCTTGATGCCGGCGACCTTCTCCGCGGCGGCGAGGCCCTCGGCGTCGGTCTTGAAGTCCGACCCCGATCCGCTCCCCGTGCCGGTGCCGGTGCCGGTGCCGCCCTGGCCGCCGTCGCCGGTGCCATTGGACGAGCCGGCGCCGAGGCCGCCGTTCGGATCGCCGGCCGAGGGCGCGGCCGGCTTGTCCTGCTTCTTCAGCGGCCCGACGCTCACGTCGACGAACGCCACGCCCCCACAGCTCGTCGAGCAGCTGGGGTCGATGTTCGTCACCGACACGGACGCGCGTCGCTTGCCGCCGCTGTAGTACGTGTGGGCGACGCGCACGCCCTCCTCGGTGCGATCGTCGCCGAAGTTCCACTCATATGTGTACTGGGCGCCCGGCCGGCCGCCCTCGACCAGCGCGTTGAACGTCACCGGCACGCCCACCTTGACGGTCGTCGGGGCGGCCTCGGCCGTGACGACGACGTCGGGCCCGCCGTCGACGGAGATCTCCAGCGGGCCGCTGCCCGACGTCGCGGCGACGTAGTCCTGCGCGACCCCGCCGGCCGGGCGGAAGTAGACCGTCGTCGAGCCGTTGTCGCCGACGACCGACGCCGAGAACTGCGAGCGGTTGATCCGCAGCGCGTCGCCGCTGCCGCGCACGACCTGGACGAAGTTCGCGTTGTCGGGGTTGACGCCCGCGCCGGACAGCAGCTGGCGGATCGAGACCGTCCCGACGGTGATGCTGCCGCCGCCCGCGCTGGCCGGCAGCTTGTAGGTACGCGCCGCGCCGGCGGTGCCGGTGATGAGCCTGCCGGGGACCTCGATCGGCGCCGTGTTGCTCTTGACGTACAGGCGCACGCCGGGGCCGGCGGCCTGCGCGGCGCTCGCAGCGACGCCCAGCCCGAGGCCGGCGATGGCCAGGACGGCGACAAAACGCAGCGCTGTGCGGACCGTGCGCACCGTGGCGACGCTACCGGATCGGGGCAACGCCCTCGTCAGCAGCCGGCGGCGGCGGCGATCTCCGCAAAGGCCGCCACCGGGTCGTCGGCCTTGAAGATCGCCGAGCCCGCGACGAACCACGTCGCGCCGGCCTCGGCGCATTCGGCCGCGGTCTTCGGGTTGACGCCGCCGTCGACCTGAATCGGGATCGCGTCGCCGAGCATCGCGCGCACGCGCTTGACCTTGTCGAGCTGGTTGCGCAGAAACGGCTGCCCGCCCCAGCCGGGGTTGACGGTCATGATCAGCGCGAGGTCGAGCTCGTTCTCGCCGAAGTAATCCGGTGGCGTGCCGGGCGACACGACGAGCCCGGCGTTGGCGCCGGCCTCGCGGATGGCCGACAGGGTGAAGGCGATGTTCGGCGTGGCCTCGGCGTGGATGGTGATCCCGTCGGCGCCGGCCTTGGCGAACTCGGCGACGTGGCGCTCGGGGCGCTCGATCATGAGGTGCACGTCGAGGTAGGCCTCGTCGGGCAGCGACTCACGCAGCGCGGCGACGACCATCGGGCCGAAGGTGATCGGCGGCACGAAGTGGCCGTCCATGACGTCGCAGTGGATGACGCGGGCGCCCGCGTCCATGACCTCGCGCACCTGGGCGGAGAGATCGGCGAAGTCAGCCGACAGGATCGACGGCGCGACGTGACGTTCGGTCAGTACGGACAAGTTCCTCAGATCTCCCGCAGCATCGAGGCTGAGCAGGCGTTGCAGGACAGGATCGCGGTCTTCGACATGCGCACGATCGTAGAATGCTCGCCGCAGTCCGGGCACAGCGAGCACAGCTCGAAGCGGTGCAGGCAATACACGCAGCGGTAGCGCCCGGGCATGTTGGCGGGCCGAAGCCACGGCTCCCGGCAGTTGGGACAGGCCATGCCGACCTCGTCAGGGCTCACGAATACGGAACTGCCCCGCAGGTACGTGTTCGTGCGCCCTCCATCAGGCGGAGAGGCAGGCGATGTAGAAGCCGTCGGTGCGGTCGCGGTGAGGCAGCAAGAGGCGTTCTGACTTTACCGGCAGCCCACTGGCCGCGGCTCGCGCCTCGTTCTCGCCGGGCGACAGCGTGCATGTCGCGTAGACGACCGTGCCGCCCGGGGCGACCGCGGCGCGAGCCGCGGCGAGCATCTGCGCCTGCGCGGTGGCGAGGGTCTCGATCGCTGCCGGCGACATCCTCCAGCGCAGGTCGGGGTGGCCCTGCAGGGTGCCCAGGCCGCTGCAGGGCGGGTCGACGAGCACGCGATCAAACGGCGCCCCGGGGTCGACGTAGGAGCGCGCGTCGGCGCTGACGACGCGCACGGATGACGCGCCCATCCGCTCGCAGTTGCGCACCAGCGCCGCGGCACGGCGGGGGTGGCGCTCGACGGCGACGATCTCGCCCTCGTCGCCCATCAGCGCGGCGATGTGCGTCGTCTTGCCGCCGGGGGCGGCGCAGAGGTCCAGCACGCGCTCGCCGGGCTGCGGGTCGAGCGCGCGCGCGACGAGCATCGCGCCGCGCGACTGGGCCGTGTAGGCGCCCGCGGCGTAGAGCGCGTGGCCGTGGGCGTCGAACGCGCCCTCGACAAGCAGCGCCTCGGGCAGCTCGTCGCCGCCGGGACGCGTGGCGACATCCGACATTGCCAGCGCGGACCGCACCTCCTCGGGCGAAGCGCGCAGGGTGTTGACGCGCAGGGCCAGCTCGCCGGGCGCGTTTCCGGCGCGCAGCAGAGCGCGCGTCTCGGCGGGGCCGAAGCGCTCCCACCACAGCTCGACAAGCCACGGCGGATAGCTGTGCGCGATCGCGGCGCCGGCCGGCGTGTCGTCGGCTGGCAGCGCTGCCAGCTCG